>CAZCXC010000248.1:0-2117 GCA_964502505.1 uncultured Enterobacteriaceae bacterium | reverse complement strand
TAAGAGCGATGCTGTCTTTCTCATGATCTCAGGTGATCTACCCTTTGCAATGACAAGGTTTTGTAAAGCAGAAGGCGCGGACAACGTTATTCCACTTGCAATGATGCGTTCAAGAAATTTTGCTAAAGACTATGGCGTGTTAATTGAAGATGGTCCCCTGGCAGGGATAACTACTCGCGCTGTCGTCGTTATTGATGAAAATGATAAAGTCGTCTATACACAGTTAGTGCCTGAAATTGCTGATGAGCCAAATTATGATGCGGCACTGGCTGCTTTATAAAAAAATATAACCACAAAGTGGTTAATTAGAGATGGCAACGCAGGACCTTGAACGACTCATCAAGGCAACGGGTTTTTCATGGCAGGGCCTCAAGGCCGCTTTCAAAAACGAAGCCGCCTTTCGTCAGGAAATCTATCTTTCCATTATTCTTATTCCACTCGGGATCTGGTTAGGCGAGACTGGGATGGAACGTGCGTTATTGATTGGATCAATCCTGTTAGTGATGATTGTTGAACTGATCAATTCTGGTATGGAGGCCGTGGTGGATCGATTTGGTGGCGAACAGCATGAACTATCAGGTAGGGCCAAAGACGTTGGATCAGCCGCTGTGCTAATCGCGCTGATCAATGTTGTGGCTATCTGGTGCCTGGTGCTATTTAGCTAATATCAATCTATGCGGCTGGTGATTTCCAACAAGTGATAACCAAATTGGGTTTTTACCGGGCCATGTACCTGGTTTAGTTCGGCGCTAAATACGACTTCATCAAATTCTTTTACCATCTGCCCTGGGCTAAACTCTCCCAAATCACCACCTTTCTTACCAGAGGGGCAGCTTGAATGCTCCGCTGCAATTTCTGCAAATTCCGCCCCAGCTTCGATTTGATTTTTTAGGTCATTACAAAGCTCTTCTGTGTCGACCAGGATATGTCTTGCGCTTGCTTTAGCCATTAATGTTCTCCGGTTTGTAAATTAGTGTAACGTTATGTGTGGCTTACTACTACGCAATTACTGGCTCTCGGGTAATGCATCAAATTCTTTTCTTTTGCTTTCAAACCATTCCGTCATAGCTTCGGGTTTTTGCATAAGCTGTTGCATTTCATTCATAGCTTCAAGGTGAGCCTCATCATTTTTTTGGAACATTTCCATTCCATGCTGTTTGCTCATTTCTGCGTTTTCATCAAATGAACTAGCATGGAACTCTTTATCACAAGCTCCACCCAGTTGCTTACAGTTCATAGTGTTCATATTTATCTCCTAATTATTTCGTGTGAACACATAACGCCCCGCATCAGCGGCCCAGCTTTGCTGGGTCCGACTGCATGCGCTTGTTAGCGCGTATTTTATGTGTCAATTCCATATTCATCTATTATGCTGTTCCAGGCACGAATCGACGAGCTTACTAAGTCAGTTAATTCGAATGTTTCTCCATTTTTTATTGAGATTTGATAGGTAATTTTTGCGTGTCCAGTGCCCAGGACGCCTGCACGAATATTAACAAGCCTGTTGCTGATTTTGGCGTCCTTTCTGGGATTGCGAAAAAGTTTGTAGTGTAGGGCATTTGGTCTTGGTGGATTACGACAAAGTCGATCTTTCTAACCTGCAAAGACAAATCGTACATACCACCGCGGATATTGGTCGTTTTAAAGTTGAATCTGCCAGGGATTGTTTACAAGCACTCAATCCAAATACAAAAATCACATTAGTTGATCACAAGCTTGACGCAACGGAATTGGAAAAGGAAGTTGCTGCAGCAACAGTCGTCGTTGATGCCAGTGACAATTTCGAAACACGCTTTGCAATTAATGGGGCATGTGTAAAAACCAAAACCCCGTTGGTATCAGGGGCTGCGATCGGGTTTGAGGCGCAAGTCAGTGTGTTTAACTCAAAAGACGATGCGTCGCCATGTTATCGATGCTTATACGGCAAAGAAGCAACGATAGATCAAACCTGCACAGCCAATGGTGTGATTGCACCGTTGCTGGGCATCATCGGCAGTGTTCAGGCCTGTGAGACAATGAAACTCATTATGAATCTCGGTGAAACACTCCAGGGAAGACTGTTGTTACTCGATGTAATGACAATGGAATGGCATACCGCTATTTTACCGAAAGATCCT
>CAZCXC010000247.1:0-3752 GCA_964502505.1 uncultured Enterobacteriaceae bacterium | reverse complement strand
GGCTGGCATGGAACAGGTTGAATTGGTGAAACGGTTTCGACAGAGTGGCGATGAAGGGGAGTTGGTGGGTTTACTTCTTTCAATTAATTGTGTTAGTGCGGGTCTGGGCTGGACCGGCTGATTAGGCAGTCTCTTTTACGCCATTACTGCGTTGTCTTACCTTCTCAGAATACTCATTTACTCGTTGTAAACTCCGTTTCTTCGAAGGCATTCCGCCTTGTACTGGCGCAAAATAGATCTGCCTAAAGTACTTATTTTTTAAGTGAAATTAGAGTACCTCGCTACGAATTAAGCGCCTGCTTTCGACCCAAAGCGGACATTCACATCAAATTTCATTTTATCTACCCCAATGATGATCGGTTAGTGATATATTAACGGAATGAATAGACTAGAAAAATGGGTGGAAAGTCAAAAAAATAAATCAATACAACCAAAACGTTCAATTTCTCCTAAAGATAAATCCAATGAAGATTCTGTCACAGAAGAGAAAGCAATTATGAAAGTACAAATTGAATTTGAATTTGATTCTGTGAATGTAAAAACCTAACAAGTTGCTCCACCTAACCGCAATTCCGCTGCACACCATTGCAGCAGGTGAGCTTGGCCGTTAGGCCATAAACATTAAATGACAAAACCAGCAATAAAACTATTTATTACTGACGAAGGTTATCGGGCCATTGGACATGTGGCCGCGCAGTGGGCATATCTGGAAACCGAATTAGACCATTTGCTCTCTATCTTTATGGATCAAAAAGAGGTTAAGAAATTAAAATTACCAAATAAGCAATCATTTAAAAACAGAATTGCAAACTTAAAAAATTCCGCAGCCGTCCTATTAAAAAATCATAAAAACGATTTAAAAGAAATTAATGAAATATTAACAGACGCTTCTTCGTTACGAGGATTCAGAGATGATATTATTCATGGAAGATGGAAGCTTAAAAGAAAAGGTGGAAATTTATTCCCAGGAATAGTAGCCATAAAAAGTTTCCCATCATACAAATATAAAGACATTAAGTTCACTTATCAAAAAACTGAGGAAGTGGCTGCAAAAATATCTAGAGTTACTCTAAGGGTAACTAGGTGGCGTATTAAGCATGTCCGTTAAAGACTATTATTATAATCTAAGGCCTAACAATGCGCTTAAGTACGAAAATCACCATTACCGTGAAATGAGTAGCCGGGGGGTGCCAGAAAAAATCAAGGGTAAAAAATCAAGGAAAATCAAGAAAATCAAGGGGTCAGTGTACTTGAAATGCTTATTATACATCTGCATTAATCTTTATATGCCAGGGTTCATAGCGTACGCCTAACTTGTTGTCCTGCGGATAGCGTAGTTTTAAATAGCCCAGTTCAGAAAGTCTTTTATATACATCTGTTTCTGTAAAAGTTGCGGTAAAGTTTAGGGCGCCGTAACCCGCCTGTCCTACATCAAAATCACCATTACCGTGAAATGAGTAACCGGGGGGTGCCAGTGATCGGGAGGCAAGAGATAGATTGCCATCATTGCTGTACACTTTGTTCAGAAACAATAGAAACTGTTTCATCACGCCACGGACTCCGGAAGTCAGGATAACCTGATCTCCCAGCTCTTTTTTTATGTTTCCAAATATTTCGATCGACCTTTCTTTGTATAGAAAATTTCCGCTATCTGGGATTTTAACGACATCTTTCTTTTTGACCTGGTCTGTAATTTCTTTTATAGGCTTTTGCCCAAAAAAGCCGTAATGCTGTCCATCTTCATAGAAGATTATTTCCATAAATCTGAGTTCTGATTTCGTAAATTTGCCGACCTTGGAATAGTTACGGGCAAGAGACAGTCCGTCCGGAAAATTCAAAATATGAAAATTACCATGACCAACCAGTTGCTGAAGACGCCTCAGCCGCATTACCGTCGACTCGAATGTAGTATAGAGATTGCTATCAATCAGCACGTCATCTTTATGCAGGTTATTAAAGTTCTGCATCTTATGCAGATAATCTTTGAGGTCATCATCCGTGCTGTATGTTACGCCTGCAAAATAACCCTCGATTGTCTTCGCCAATATATCCGGAGCAATGCCGAATCCGATACAACCCAAGCCCAGGGCCTTTAATAAATGCCTTCTCTTCATGCTCTTACCCGTTGAGATTTGTCATTCTTATTAATACACTAAAGCATAGCAGTTTTTTATTTAAGGGCTCAGATTCCAATCCCTTTAATACTGATAATTAATAATAAATGAAAACAATTAAAAGGGTCAGACCCCTTTAATTTTATGGGGTTTAAATAATATGAAAGAAGATATTGCTTTACTTTTCCGGAAGTTAACGCACGGCGTCTATGTCATTGGTGTTGCTGGTAATGATCAATACAATGCGTTTACCGCAGCCTGGGTCATGCATGTTTCTTTTGATCCATTGGTGCTTGCGGTCAGTGTGAATCCCAATCATTCATCCTACACCATGATTCAAAAAAGTAAGGTGTTTTCAGTTAACGTGCTTAAGAAAGAGCAGTTGGATCTGGCCGTGCATTTTGGTAAGCCTTCTACCTCAGATAAGCTTGCTGATAGTAAGTGGCACAGTGATCAGACGGGCGCTCCAATACTTGATGAAGCAATGGCTTTTTTTGAATGTGAAGTAATTAATGAATGTGAGGCTGGCGATCATATGGTTGTCGTTGGCCGTGTTGTCAATGGTGATGTGATTGAACCTGATGCATCACCACTATTATATACGGACACGAATGAAATGGATGGCAGTGCTCATTTATATCCAGACACATTTTGATTATTGAATAATTAATTATAAATGAAAAAACGTTGTGATTGGTGTGGAAATGATCCCCTCTATGTAAGGTATCATGACAAGGAATGGGGCGTACCTGTACATAGTGATCGGAAGCTATTTGAATTTTTAATATTAGAAGGAGCACAGGCAGGTTTAAGTTGGATCACGATTTTACGAAAACGACCAGCTTATCGTGAGGCGTTTGATCAGTTTGATTTCAACAAGATTGCGAATTATAACGAACGTAAGATTCAATCATTATTAAAAAATTCAGGTATTGTTCGAAACCGTCTAAAGATTCGCGGCACAATAACAAATGCCAGGGCATTTTTACTGGTACGTGAAGAGTTTGGCACCTTTAATAAATATATTTGGCAGTTTGTTGTGGGGCAACCGATTCAAAATAAATATAAAAGCATCAAGGAAATACCTGGTAAAACAGAAATATCAGATAACATGGCCAAAGATTTAAAGAAAAGAGGCTTCACATTTATTGGTTCTACGATATGCTATGCGTTCATGCAAGCCATTGGCATGGTCAACGATCATATGGTTGGGTGTTTCCGTTATAAGGAATTGGGTTAGTGGTATTTTTTAATTCTTGTATTTTTTGGTATTTAGTTGTTATCGTTTAACATATAGCGATGTGATACTATCAATACAATGAAAAATAAATTCCTCAAAATATCAATTGTAGTCGTCTGTATTATATTGCTTGGCTATGTTTCTGCTTATCTTTCATTAAGGAAGACAAAATCTTATGATCAGCAAGGCTCATGGGTAATATATTTCTATGGTAAATCTTTCGTCAGACAGTATGCGCTTGATAAAGAATCTAAAATGTTACTAAAAGGAGCTATTATAAGAGGAGATACCTCTTTTTTCGTTGGTCATGAAGGTGATGTGGGCGAAGACTGGTTCTGTGTTTATCGCAAGCCCAATACAAAATTTTATAGGATTTTTAGATTGGCTGAGAATATTGA
>CAZCXC010000246.1:0-2382 GCA_964502505.1 uncultured Enterobacteriaceae bacterium | reverse complement strand
GGATCAAGCTGTAATAACTTGATCTTTGCAGCTTTTGACTCTTCTGTCTTTTCAAGCAATCCAAAGCAAGATGTCATAAAAATATGAGTAGGTAAATAATTTGGGTTGCGTTCATTACATCGCTTGAAATAGGAAAGGGCTTTTTCGTATTGTCCTTGCGTGAAATATGCAACGCCGAAAGCAAAAAGATATTGAACGGTATGAAAAGGATTTATACGGATAGCCTTTTTAATTGATTCAATAGCATCCGCACTCTTCCCTGCTGATGACAAGATCATCGAATGCCACATATTACCATCAGCAAAGTTGGGATCCAGATCAAAAGCCTTATTTAACTCAACAACTGCTTCATCAATTTCATTATTCCACATTAATGCCCAACCTAAACATGCATGGGCTAATGGTAGTAATTCATAAAGTTCAATCGCTTTCTTCGCTGATGTAATAGCAGGTAGAATTGTTTCTTCCTTTGAATTGTTGATGCCAATGATAAATTGATAAATAAGAACCCTTGATTTCCATGCGTAGGCGATTGCATAGTCTGGATCAAGATCGATGACTTGAGTAAACATTGCAATTGATTTTTTGATACCTTTAGGGGTAAAAGTAAAGTATTGTCCCTGTCCACGCATATACAAATCATGGGCTTCTAAATTATGTGTGCCTTGATATCCGAGACGCTTTTGCTCTTCTCCAGACAGATTTACTTCCAGGGTGCTGGCTATCTTCTTTAATATCTCATACTGAATTGTAAATACATTATTCAGATCCTGATCAAACCTTTTTGCCCATAATTGTTTGTCTGAAATTGCTTCTATTAGTTTTACAGTGATACTAAGATGATCCCCAGTCTTGCGTACACTCCCTTGCAATATATAACGTACACCAAGATCTTGACTTACTTGCTGCGCAGTAACGGACTTACCTTTATATATAAACGTTGAATGTCGAGAGATGACAAAAAAACCAGCTAACATAGACAAATCTGTAAGGATTTCCCCAGCAATCCCTTCACTGAAATACCCCTGCTCAGGATAGGCACTCATGTTGTCAAACGGTAAAACTGCAATGGAGGGTTTATCCGGAATAAATAGATCGACTTCCGGTTCTTTAGCAGAAATTTCAGGCGCTTCAGGGAGTATTTCATAAACACGGATTGGATTGGTAATGTTGGTCATCCCCTTCTCGCCGAGATACTCGTAATTAAATGACTGCTTATTCTTGATGCGGTCATAGATCGAGCCCGAAATACAAATACCTCCCGGTTTTGAAATCCTTTCTAGCCTCGATGCAATGTCGACTCCATCTCCTATGATGTCTTTCCCTTTTTTCACGACATCTCCCAGGTTTATCCCGATGCGGTATTGCAGACATTTCTCAGGAGGTTGGTCTTCGTTTTTAGTCTTAAAGTACTGCTGAAGTTTAATGGCTGAAACAATCGCATCGAACACATCATCAAATTTTGCTACAATGCTGTCCCCGGCCATGTGTACTATCTGCCCTTGTTGATCAATAACAAATCGTTCAAATTCATTACAGTAGGCAGTGAGTCTTCTTTTAGTGCCCGCTTCATCTTGTTTCATATGCTGACCATATCCCTTAACATCAGCACATAAAACAGCCGCAAGTTTACGTTCGTCTATGTCTGTTTCCTTCAAAATCAGCTTGCGAAAAATATAACCCGATAAAATTAGCATCGAATATGAGGCTGGAATCACAACTGCCGTAAAAACCCATTGAGAAGGATTTGAAAGTGTTATTTTTACATTGGTAATAAAGTTGGGAACAATAAGCCAAAACAAACCAAAGATCAGTGGATAAACCAAGGGGAAAAGAATAGTACCCATTACAATTTGTTTTTCACTCATTTTCCCAAACAAGAACATAAAAGGCAGTAAGAAAAAGAGGACATAGGGAGGCATACCAAAAACAAGAGAACCAATAAAAAGGGCAGACAAACCTTCATCACCCTTGAACAGCAGAAAAGGCAAAGGCACCAGCAATGGTACAAACAAACAGAGACGGAAATAGGTTTGAACTCTCATAGCATCATTTATACATCCTATAATGGGCCTGTCCTAGCTGATAGAAAGCAAGCTAATAGAAAAAAGATATAACAACCCGGTGATAATTATAATGTCAGATTATCTGGAAAAGGGATATAGCTGCTGTTTGATGATGCCTCCAGGTACGGGATTCCCCTGAACCCCGTAGGTTTCAGGCCACGCATCTTTGGGCAGGTAAAACGTGCCAAATAGCATGTCTATGATGGGCAGATTAATTGCGTAATTGATATCTTTCGCTTCTTCCTTGTCTGAATGGTGCCAGTGGTGATATTGCGGCGTTGTCAGGATGTAATTCAGGAAACCAAAATTTATACCG
>CAZCXC010000245.1:0-2948 GCA_964502505.1 uncultured Enterobacteriaceae bacterium | reverse complement strand
ATCTGTTTAATCTGAATAGTAGTTAAAGGCTATTCATCTGGGATGGTCATTGTGCCCTCACCGACCATGACCGCAGGACCACCGACACGGATCTTCAAGGATCCATTCTTTTTATTGTCCATTTCAATACTCTGTAGGTATGTCATTACCTACGTGAGACTACAAATATAGCAAAGGCTATACTTTCCCTCTAACGGCTATTTTCGTCGCTATCTTTTTCATAATCTTTCCCTTCTATTGCCCCTGAATAAAATGTTTTTTGGTATTCATCATTTACACTACGTTTAGCCAAATACACTACACCAATCGGGTTATATTCAGCATCAATTGTATCTCCTTTATATAATCCAATTGATGGGAAATCTCGTAACAGGATAATTGGAAACCGTTTAAAGGGAAGCATTGGAAGTCTACAATTAGCAAAAGCACTGGGTAACGGTTCTTCAATTTTTGGTTGATCAGCGTTCCAACCTACATATGTTGGTATTTCTTTCATTTTAGCGATTCAATTATAATTGCCTTTACCCCACCTTTCTGAGAAAACAAAAAGATAACCAAGCAAGCTAGACACGTCTGGTAAAATTGTGCGTAGGCTAGTTGTATACGTTATGCTTTCAGGGAAATGATCACAAGAAAATGAGCATATTAGTTTTACAAATAGTTATCAAGCAATGGGATAAGAGTCAACGAACAGGAACGCATATTTTGGAGAGGGCTAAAATACCAGATAAATATCCAATAATTTTTCCGCCAGCTTTTTATGTTTTCAACAAAAAATGTGTAATAGACCAGCATGGCGATGATAGGCAAGGAGGTCGAGTTAAATATTCACAGTTAGCAGATGGGAAAATCAAAATTGATAGGTTCCAAGTTTGTTTAGAAGGCAAAGATCTTGAGTATTTTGGCATATCGGAAGCTGGTGAAGCTCCCAGAATAATTGGTTCGCTAAATAATAAATGGATACAATGCAAATATAATTGGAGATATGGTGTCTTCGAGAGTGATATGTATTATTGGTTATATGAAGAAGTAACTCTAAATACAATTTGTATAAGTAAACTAAACGGAAAAGTTTTTTTAAATGCTGAGCCCGCGATTGTTTATGAGGATTTGATTGACCTTAATAAATAGAGGCAGGCATAACAATGCAATCAAGAGGGACGCACTAATTCAATATAGTGCCGTTAAGCAACGAACCGATAAACATGGTGCAACCCATGGAATTACAGTTAAGTTGACAGTACCCTAAATCATGTTATCCAGTTGATCGCCTTGACAAAAATATCTAGAAAACAAAGTAACCCCACTGAGCTTGATATTGTTTACGAGTATCATGATCGAACAAAACATCAACTTAACCGCTATGCACGTTCATTAGGTTACATGGATTGGGATAACCAACCCGATCCATTCCGGCGTTACGATCAATCATTAACACTTTCACTTGACCATCCACAGATTACAGAAACGCCCACCTATGATTCATTATTCAATACATGGCAGAAACCTGTCATGCAAATTAATTTGGATTCAATCAGCCGACTCTTTTATGAGAGCCTTGCGATCTCTGCCTGGAAACAGGCAGGCGGCAATCGCTGGTCCTTACGGGTTAATCCCTCAAGCGGCGACCTCCACCCCACCGAGGCTTATTTAATCGCCGGGCCGATTAAAGATTTCAGTGATGTGACAGCCATCTATCATTATTCCGCTTATGCACATGCACTGGAGCGCCGGATTATCCTGACGAATGAGGAATGGAAAGATATCAATCAGAACCTGCCGCCAGGTTCCCTGTTGATTTCACTGTCCTCGATCTACTGGCGTGAATCCTGGAAATATGGAGAACGTGCCTTTCGTTACTGCCATCACGATGTGGGACATGCGATTGGTACTATTACTTTCGCCGCAGCGGCCCTCGGTTGGAAGACCAGGTTAATTCATTCCGTAACAGATGACAATTTGGCAATGTTGTTAGGGCTTCACCAACAAGAGGGTATCGAGGCGGAACATCCGGACTGCCTATTGGCAATTCTTCCTACAGATGAAAACATCACACCAGCAAATCTCATTATTAATCTGCCTGCTGCATTACTTGAGCGGATCAAGAACATTGAGTTAGAAAGCTTTCCAAATACATTAAGCAACCATCATCATGAATGGCCGATCATCGACACGGTTGCTGCAGCATGCCGTTTTAATGATCATAGTTCATTAAATCAAAAACAAGTCCCCTCAGATAAATACATTAATGAAAACGAACTTTCTCAAGACAGGCAAATATCAGCACGAAAGATCATCAGGCAACGTCGGAGCGCGCTGGCAATGGATAGGCGAAGCACGATCAGTAAAGAAACATTTTACAGAATGATGGTGCATGTCTCTCCGCATTTGGGCGAAAATATACTAGCAGTATTGCCCTGGTATGCACGCATTTCACTCGCAATTTTCATCCATCGTGTAGATGACTTGCCAGCAGGACTGTATTTACTCGCCCGCAATCCTGATCACGAACCTTATTTAAGAAAAGTATTACGTTCTGATTTTAGTTGGGATAAACCCGAAGATTGTCCAGAATTTCTCCATTTGTATTTACTGCAACATACCAATGCAATCGATGACGCACGAATAATCAGTTGTCACCAGGATATCGCTGCAGACGGTGCCTTTGCACTGGGCATGCTGGCAGAGTTCGATGCCAGCCTTAAACAATACGGCGCATTATTTTATCCGCGCCTGTTCTGGGAAACGGGATTAATAGGACAAATCCTGTACCTGGAAGCCGAAGCAGCTGGCATACAATCGACAGGCATTGGCTGCTTTTTTGATGATGCCATGCATGAGGTACTTGGCATCAGTGATCACAGCTGGCAAAGTTTGTATCACTTTACTGTCGGCGGTCCAGTGTATGATCCACGATTGCAGACGCTACCCTCTTATTGGCACCTGAA
>CAZCXC010000244.1:0-1557 GCA_964502505.1 uncultured Enterobacteriaceae bacterium | reverse complement strand
CCACCCCCCTGGCTGCCATGCTGCCTTGTATTGTCAAGCCCAGTGCCGCGATATCCAAGGCGCGGAGATCAACGGACATGTTGACGCCAGAAATAGTCAATCTGATACGCCCGCTGTAAAGGGTTCCTTGAATGCAACCGGGCCTGATTTACCAACGCTGCTGCAGATCGCTGGAAAACTTGGTGGGCCAGACTCAGGGCTTACCGAGATGGGCAAGAAACTGGGTAAGGCACCGAATAAAGCATTCAATATTACGACAGAATTCGATACTGATTTTAACGCGGGTAATATTGATCTCCCCGCCTTGGATATAAAGGCACTGGGTTTGACAATAAAAGGCAACATGAAAGCCAGGGGGTTGGACAAAAAGAATGGCACGATTGACGGCGTATTTTCCTTAAAAGGCGAAAAAATAGCAGCAGTACTCAATGCTTTAGGTCAGGGTGGCTTGGGTGAAGTAATGCAGTCTATTTCAATTGATGCCGGTATAAAGGGGAATCAAAACAACATTGCATTAAGCCCGTTTAAGGCTAAGGCGATGTTTGCAGGTAAACAGATACCTAATTCCCCTGTGGCGATTACACTCAATACACAAAGCGCGGGCGCGAGTCTGAATAATCAAACATTAACCATTAAACAACTTGTCATTAATGGTCTGGGGCTGAATTTAACGGCCAATATTAATGCCATTCAGATATTGAAAGAACCAAAATTTAATGGTGATCTAACCATAGCAGAATTTAACCTGCGCGATTTTGCCAAAAAGCTCAATCAAAAACTGCCAAACACAGCAGATAAATCAGTCTTGCAAAAAGTGGGCATGAAAACTACATTTTCTGGCAGTAAAGAAAATCTGAGTTTAAATGATCTTATTGTCAGATTGGATAATTCACAACTCGACGGTAATTTATCGGTTAAACATTTTACCCAACCACGATTTCAGTTTGATATCAGTATAGATTCCATCAATGTAGATCGCTATCTACCGCCTGATGCAAAGGGGAAGAACAATCAGAAAAAAAAGAAAAAACAAAAAAAACCAGTCACGCCAGAAACAGCTGCCGCCACTGAACTACCTATTGAAATGCTTCGCACCCTGAACATGCAAGGTGATTTGTTTATTGGTCAATTTGTGTTGTCCAATGTCAAATTGAAAAAAGTTAAATTCAGCATCCGCGCCAAAGAAGGGGATATAAAACTGGATCCGATAGCAGCTAATCTTTATCAGGGCAAATATCAGGGTACCGTTACAATGGATGCCAAGGGTAAATTACCTAAACTCAACGTCAATACGACATTACAAGGCGTGCAATTAGAACCTCTAATTAAAGATTATACGCAAGCACCTAGTCAGTTGGCGGGTGTTGCCAATATTACTGCGCAATTAAATTCAAAAGGGAATAGTCCTGAGCAGCTTAAAAAAACACTAAATGGTAATGTAAAATTGCGAGTAGATAATGGGGTACTGAGAGGCATTGATATTCGTAAAACACTTGAGGTAGCAGAAATAATTATTGAGGAAAAGCGGATTGATATGGTCGGCAATGTTAAACAAGG
>CAZCXC010000243.1:0-3342 GCA_964502505.1 uncultured Enterobacteriaceae bacterium | reverse complement strand
TTGACTACCTATTCAGACACTACCTTTGAATTTTTATTTTCATCCAAACAAAAAATACACGCCAGTGTATGTCTCTTACCACTTGTACGTCACCAAAAATTGATTGTAGCTTTAATATTGGCAGTTTTAATAAAAACCGTTTTGATACAAACAGTGCAACAGATTTCCTGGAACATCTGGCTGCCGTCATCGCTGTTTGTATAGAAACCAGCATTTCAATGGAGCAGCTTAAGCATCTTGGCCTGTTTGATAATCTTACGGGTGTTAATAATCGACGTTTTTTTGATCAACGTTTGTTGGAAGAAGTGGCCCGAGTCAAGCGCTCAGGAGCACCAATGAGTTGTTTATTTATTGACGCTGATCACTTTAAAAGTATTAATGACTCCCATGGTCATCAAGTGGGGGACGAAGTACTGCAATACATTGCACAGATTATCCGGGAGCAAGTGAGAAGTATTGATATTGTTGCCCGTTACGGTGGTGAAGAATTTATTGTCATACTGCTACAAACAGATACTGATCTTGCACATGAAATTGCCGAAAGAACTCGTATAAAAATCGCAAAAGATCCTTTCCAGGCAAGTAATAGCTGTTTTATTGATATTACTGCATCAATTGGAATCAGTACATTACGACCAGACCATTGTGGAGAAGAAATCGAACAAGTAGCAAAACAATTTATAGAACATGCTGATAAGGCACTCTATGCCGCGAAAAACAATGGTAGGAACCAAACAACAATATTTAGTGATAACTGAATAATGTCGTTAACAAACAAACAACAAAAACAGTTAACCCAATTAGCCCAAAAACTTAAGCCTGTTATTTGGTTAGGACAACACGGATTATCCGATAATGTGCTAGCTGAAATCGAAACGGCTATAAATCACCATGAATTAATTAAAATAAAATTACGAGTGGGTGACCGTGAGTTGCGAGACAAAATAATTGAAGACATATGCGAACAAACAGGTGCTGAAATTGTTCAACGTGTTGGAAACGTAGCCTCTCTGTATCGGCATAACGTTGATAACCCAGTCATCAAATTACCGGGCTAATCACTTAGATCTTTTCCAAAATCCTATCTAAAATATTTACTGGTAATAAGCGTTTTAAATAACCGAATAAATAGGTAGGAAGCGTTACATAATAACGAGCTTTAGGCCTTTTACTTTCCAATGCCTGAATTAATTTTTTTACCACGGCCTCTGGATCCAGTGTAAAAGGGACTACCGGACCTTCAGTTTGTAATCGTTGTTCCATTAGCTCATATATCGCTTTGTGATAACTGTTTTCTGTATTAATGTTACGTTTATATGCCGCATAGGCATTTTTTCTGAAGTGAGTCTCAATCGGGCCCGGTTCGATCAATGAAACATATATTCCACTCCCTTTTAATTCCATACGCATGGTATCGGTGAGTCCCTCCATTGCATATTTGCTGGCGTTATAGGCGCCCCGATATTTAAGCGCAACAAACCCTAATACCGAACTATTTTGAATAATCCTGCCTCCACCTTGTCTACGCATAACAGGAATAACTAAATTGGTAAGTTCATGTGTACCAAATAAATTTGTTTCAAATTGTTCACGTAGCGCATCCCGCGTTAGATCTTCCACCGCACCGGTCTGACCATAAGCCCCATTATTAAACAAGGCAAATAACTCGCCGCCTGATTTGTGCAGTATCAACTCTACGGCTGAGTGTATAGATGCTGAATTTGCAAGGTCGAGTTGTACAGATTCAATTCCATCATTAATGAGTTGTGCTACATCTTCTTGCTTACGCGCCGTCGCAAAAACACGATAGCCACGTTGTTTAAGTTTTTCTGCAGCACAACGACCAATCCCGGTAGAACAACCTGTAATCAATATACTCTTTTGATCACTCATGCAGATGTTTGCTCTGCAGGTTTTATCTCCCCAAATATAAATGACCGGGCATCATCTGCAATCAGATAGAAACAAGGCAACGTTAGTAGTATTAATGCTGTTGCGAAAATCAAACCAAATCCCAGGCTAACCGCCATGGGTGACAGGAATGCAGTTTGGCCTGTCGCAAAAAAGATAAGTGGTGATATCCCCAGAAAAGTTGTTATTGTAGTTAGTAGTATTGGCCTTGCTCTAACCCGACCTGCTTCAACGACAGCATCAATACGGTTCGCTCCTTCTCTGCGCATTCGCTTTATAAAGTCTACCAGTATCAATGAATCGTTAACGATGATTCCGGACAGTGCCAAAACACCAACTGCCGATAAAAATTGAAGATTGTAACCAAATAATACATGACCAAAAATCACTCCGATCAAACCAAATGGTATGGCGAACATAACAACCAGTGGATCCAGTAATGATTTAAATAACGCGGTTAACATAAAAAATATGACGGCGAGCGCTATAACCAGTGCTTGAAACATTCCGCCAAAGGATTCTTCTGCATCCTTTTTCTCTCCTAGATAGAGCAGACTATAATTATCAACATTCAAAGAAGGTGTGAATTTAAGACTTATTTGTGCAATAACTTCAGATGAAGTTGTTATTGCTGAGTCTACTTCGGCAATAATCTTGGCCATCCTTCTCCCATCTCGCCTCCTGATTTCATTTAATCCATGTCCAACTGTAATATCAGCGACATCGTTCAGATAAACTGTTTGACCAGAAGATAAGACAATGGGTAATTCTGCCAAACTCGACGATTGATGGCGCATGTTATGAGGGTAAATAACCCTAACCGGAATTCGATCTTCATTCCAGGTGACATGCACTACCTCATTACCTAGAAAACCACTGCGTACCGCATCCGCTAATAGTGTCTGTGTAATACCGAGACGTCGTCCATGATCATTTAACTCGTATTTATATTCTATTTTGCCTGGTTCCTGGTCGTGCTGTACATCATGTACCCCGGGAATACGTTGCAGATAATCACGAATTTCATCCGCTGTTTTCTGGAGTGTATTTATATCACTACTGATCACACCGATTTCTATGTCTGAGCCTGCCGGACCAGCGTCAGGCTTGAGTATACTCATGCGCTGCACACCGGGTATTTGTAACATACGCTCTCGCACATCATTGATAATCTCGTCTGCACCACGCGTTCTTGTACCATGATTATCAAAATTTAAACTTACTAAGGGTGATACCCATCGTTCTATAAATCCAACGGGTACCGGTTTTTTCAGATCAATAATAAATTGCAGTAAATTGCTGCCAGTTTCTATCCGATTAAAATCAATCATACTCATTCCAACATTGGTCAGTAATGTATCCAGTTCATCTTTATGGATAACTTCCGCTATATCTTTCTCAAGTGTTTCTGCCAAAGCAAGACTATCTTCA
>CAZCXC010000242.1:0-6002 GCA_964502505.1 uncultured Enterobacteriaceae bacterium | reverse complement strand
AAACGTGCTTCGATATCTTCTTCTGTATACGTTGCGTCTTTTTCTTTCTTTCGCCATTGTGCCATTGTTCATTCCTCAGTAAGCAATCTGTTCAAACTTTTCATATGCATCTGGTAATTCCTTTTTTGGGATCATCGTCCGGATACGCCGTACAGCCAGTGCATCTATCATTTCCACTCGTTGCAACTGCTGACAGAGTGCACCACGAAATCCCAGGTAATCTGGTTCTAGTGCTAACAACGGTTCAATATCGTTCAGTCGCAATGATCCTGCGAGACCTGCCATTAATCCTGCTGAATGTGCCTGTTCAACAAACAGCATTAATTGATTATCATTAAGTATAGTACGTAAAGAACCTTGTTCCTTATTCGCTGTATCAAGCATGACGCCTGAAATTCCTGCTACTACTAGTGTATTAAAATCAATGAGTTTTGGATTTAAATCGGCAAACAGGACCAAGACAACATGTATCCCCGTTTTCGTCTGTTCGCTGATGACAGCTAAAATGTCTGCAGAGATTTCACTGAAAAAAATACCAACTTTTATAATATCGACACCTGTACCAGACATTTTAAATATTGCGTCTGCAATTAATACGGGTTGCATCGGTAGATCACCAATAGTGGCACTGACCAGACAACGACCAGCTACAAAATCGACAACATTGTTGGCAACATCATAGTCAACTGCCCCTAATACACCTGCTGCCGGATTTTTAAGATCAATAATATCAACTCCTGCGGCTAAAACTGTCTCTGTTTCCTTGATATTGGCAACGCTAGCCAAAAACAAGCTCATGCAGCACCTTCCTTCGTATTATCCTGTTCTCTGAATGCTTGTATTCGCTCCATTAACCAACCCCATGCTTCCATTTCCTCATCGCCTGCCGTTTTATCAATAGCGATATTAAGGTATTCAATTTCAGCATCGATTTTTTCTGCTGGTAACATATGCAGACGACTAACTAATACGGCAGCTTCAAGCACGGCTGCTTTAGCACGATTTAATCCAGTAAATGATTTATGTGTCTCTTCATGTTTAATTGAGCAGAAAAACTTCGGTCTGACCTCATCTTCATTACAGTGATCGACTTCGACCTCAACATGGCTAAGCGTATTTACCAAACGTAGACCGCTAATCTCCGTTGTTGTTGTCGTTGGCCAGTCATAACGACCGGTAAGACAACCGGCAAAGATTCGAACATCATCAGTTAAATTAATAACTGCCTGCTTACTGCGTTGTAGATTCTCAAGTGTGGTAGATGGTTTAAACGGTGCGATGATATAAAATCCATCCTCTTTACGAATGCCCATCGGTGCGATATGCACAGATCCATCCTCATTCAAAGTGGTAATAATTGTTTCGTTGATCATCATAAATTCGTTCAGTTTTCCCTTTTCGGCTTTTTTCTTTTCTTTTTCTGGCTTGCCTTTAATGTGGAACCCGCTTCCTTATAGCCTTCTTTCAAATTGTGTGCTGCCTGTGCAGTACCTTCTTGTTCTTCTTCACTGACAGGCGGCGTAGCTGCACCCCAATTCAATATCTCGTCCTGGCGATAAAGCTTGCCTAATTGAAAAGCAATTTGTGCTTTGGCCAATTCTACCCCCATATAAAAGGCATGTGGGGCATCTTCTTGTAACAAATCCAGGCTTGGGAATAACTCAAACGGATCGCTCGCTTTTATTATGCCATCACGACTATAAACATGTATCCCTTCTTCGCTCACTTGCACTCGATAACTGGGATCGCGGATTTCCTGAGCTAGCTCAGCAATTTCATCAGCGCTGTATGGAAACGGTCTGCGTGCGTGTGTTGTTAATAGTGAACTATCCAGTCCTTTCGGTAAGCTCTCATCCTCTCGTGCTGCATACATCATGCGTCTGGCTTTGTCCGCTTCACGGACAGCCGATCGGGTATGTGGGCTCACTTCCGTCGCAAGAATATTGGTGATATGTAATTCTGAGATAAAACCGAACAGGATGGCATTGATACCTGTCGTATCTGCTTCGGTGAGTTCCGTTAAATTACCGATTCCCATCATAATATCGATGTCCGGACATTGCTGACGCAATTGATGGTACCTCAATATTGATTCAGTAAAACCAAAGTGAATGGGATCAAGGATGCTATCGGCAATAAAGGGCCGATCTCTTTTTGTAAATTCTTCAATCACCCGATACAAGGAATCCATTTCACCATGCTGATCAGGTATCAAGATCGGCACTGACTCGACTTCATCGGCTATCCATATAGTACTTTCCTTTAGACTCAACAAATAATCTGCCCCCGCCTTACCGCCACGGAGCAATTCATCTTCTTCCAGCGAATCTACACTGACTTTATAGCCTTCATTATGCAAAGACTGTACGGCTTCCTCCAAATGTGGAAAAGGTGTATCAGGCAAACACCCAACATCAATCACATTAGCACCATCAGCGACGTATTTTTCAGCACGCTTTAATATCTCTGGAATATCGATCATTGGGGCATCAACGATCTCGGCAAAAATAGCGACATCGTATCGACTCAAATCAATGGGTTTACATTCTCGCCCGAAAAAAACAGGTAGATCTTTCAGATCAATCGGGCCGCGAATGACGGGTATCCCCAGATGTTCACTCACCATCGACAAATCACCACGACACAGACCTGGAACGATGATCTTGTCGATACCATCAATTGCTGTAAGACGCCTTATGATCATCTGCGCTGTCATTAATGCAGCAACGCTCACACCCAGATTTCTGACTTCATAACTGAAATCCGTTGGCTGCATTGATTCCATGATCCTATGCAAACGTTTTTCTGCAAGTTTGCCTGTCAGAAATAAAATATGTTCGGATGTTTCAGTCACAATTTATACTTGCTCAATCCAAATTAAAAAGTTATGAGTGGTCTATATGAACCAATTTTGTATATTTTCATCGCTTGATGATCTAAGTAATTCCTCTCAATAAGAACCGAATATTTTCTATGTTTATTAGATATCTAATTGTTTTTTATATATTTATTATATATTTTATCAAAATATATTTAGTATCCCTTTAACTGGCACAGATTTCGCTCTATATAAAGACAGTCAATTTAAACTTTTTTAGGAGATTAACAATGAGCTGGCAAACCCCTACATATACTGATATTCGTCTTGGTTTCGAAGTTACTTTGTATATTAACAATAAATAATTACCTGATTGTTGCAATCTAAAAAGTCAGACTGTATGCAGCATTCTTGTTCTGACTGCAGCACATTATACTATGTGCCGCTCTTAGTAGACGTAAGCTTCGTGGATTGTTCGATAATGAATAATTCTCTTCAGGCATGTCTACTGCGATAAATATATAAAAAAATAAAATTATAAAATAATATGCATATACATTTATTAGGGACGGGCGCAGGTGGTGGGTTCCCGCAATGGAATTGTAACTGCCATAATTGCTCTCGTCTTCGTAAAGGCGAGATCAAAAGCAGTGCAAGGACACAGTCCTCAATAACGATCAGTGGCAATGGGGAAGACTGGGTTTTGTTTAATGCATCCCCCGATATTCGAGCACAAATTGAGTCATTTCCTCCGCTACAACCAGCGCGCAAGGTTAGAGACACTGGTATCTGCAGTATTGTTCTTTGTGACGCACAGATTGATCATACAACCGGCCTGATCATAATGCGTGAACATGATAAACCTTGGGATGTTTACTGCACCGCTTCTGTTCATGAAGATATGACAACAGGATATCCAATATTTAATATCCTAAGTCATTTTCGCGGTGTCAACTGGCATGAAATCAAAACTGATCATACTTCGTTCAAGATTCCAAAAGCCAATAACATTATATTCACCGCTGTTCCACTAAAAAGTGAAGCACCCCCCTTTTCGCCACACCGGCATAATACTGTACCGGGTGACAATGTTGGTTTCAAAGTTGAGGATACATCAACAGGAAAAAATCTTTTTTACGCACCTGGTCTGGGTGAAATTGAAGATCACGTTCTTGAATATATGAAAAATGCAGATGTAGTATTGGTCGATGGTACGGTATGGACTAATGATGAAATGTCACGACATGGTATTAGTGATAAATTGGCCAGTGAAATGGGTCATCTGGATCAATCCAGTAAAGGCGGCATTATGGAAACTTTGAGTAGTCTTGAAAAACCTCGCAAGATTTTGATACATATCAACAATACTAATCCGATATTAGATGAAGATTCTCCCGAATATAAACAATTAAATGATGTAGGGATTGAAGTATCATTCGATGGAATGGATATTCATATATAAAGATATTTTTGGAGAATAATTTAATGACTGAAGAAAGAATACCCTGGACACGTAAGGAATTTGAACAAAAACTACGCGCGAAGGAAAAATTCTATCACATCAATCATGAGTTTCATATTTTGATGAATGAAGGTGGTCTGGATAAAGAAGCAGTCCAGGGTTGGGTTGCCAATCGATTTTATTATCAAACGACTATTCCTGTAAAAGATGCAGCTATAATGTCTAATTGTCCTGATCGAGATACTCGTCGTCAATGGGTACAACGCATTATTGATCATGATGGTGTCGAAGGTGAAGAAGGTGGTATTGAAGCCTGGTTACAACTGGCAGAATCAGTCGGTTTGACACGTGAAGAAACGCTTTCATATGAGCATGTCTTACCTGGTGTAAAATTTGCAATCGATGCCTATTTAAATTTTGCCCGACGTGCAACTTGGCAGGAAGCAGCTAGCTCATCGCTGACTGAATTATTTGCACCGAAAATTCACCAGAAACGTCTTGATAAATGGCCGGAAGTCTATCCTTGGATTGATGAGAAAGGTTACAACTATTTTCGTAAACGACTGACTGAAGCACGTCGTGACGTACAACATGGACTGGATATAACTTTAGATTATTATAAAACCAGAGATGAACAGGAAAGAGCATTAAATATTCTGCAATTTAAGCTTGATATTCTTTGGACCATGCTTGATTGCATGTGGATGGCCTATATTGAAAAAAAGCCACCTTATCACAATTGCTAAGAAACTTATGACAAGTACATTTACCAAAGATAATATACCTGAAATTGTTTCACCCCCTTTTCGTTTTCAATGGGAAGAGGTACAAAACTGTTATGTTGTTTTGTATCCAGAAGGTATGGTTAAGCTCAGTCAGAGTGCGGGGGAAATAATGAGACGCTGTGACGGTGAGAAAGATATTACAAGTATTATCAAAGACTTAAACGAACAATTCCCAGGCGCTAATCTGGAATCTGACGTTATTCAATTTTTGGAGGTGGCCCATGACAACGGCTGGATCAGAACAAAGTAATCAAACTAAACCACTTTGGTTACTGGCAGAATTAACTTATCGTTGCCCGCTACAATGCCCCTACTGCTCTAATCCAGTAGAAATTGCAAAGTATGGTAATGAATTATCGACTGAAGACTGGTTCAGAGTCATGCAACAAGCACGAGCAATGGGTTCTACACAACTCGGTTTTTCAGGTGGTGAACCGCTGGTACGAAAAGATCTGGAAGAACTCATCGCTGAAGCGAGACGACTGGGTTATTACACCAATCTCATTACCTCAGGCGTTGGCATGGACGAAGATCGTGTCAAGGCATTTAAAGAAGCTGGGCTTGATCATATCCAAATCAGTTTCCAGGCAAGTAATGAAGAATTAAATAACTTCATTGGTGGTACAAAGAGTTTCCAACATAAAACCGAGATGGCCCGAGTTGTTAAAAAACATAATTACCCAATGGTACTCAATATTGTTTTGCACCGTAAAAATATTGATCAAATCAGGGACATTCTTGACATGACTGTTGAACTTAATGCAGATTACGTTGAACTCGCCAGTACCCAATATTATGGTTGGTCACGAATTAATGTCGACCAGTTATTACCGACACAAGCACAACTTGATAATGCAGAAAAAGTTGCAATGGAATATCAAGAAAAAATGAAAGATAAAATGAAAGTCATTTATGTTATTCCCGATTATTTTGAGAA
>CAZCXC010000241.1:0-4430 GCA_964502505.1 uncultured Enterobacteriaceae bacterium | reverse complement strand
AATAGTCAGTATGGCAACCAAAAGTCGGCTGACTGTCGTACCGATAAATTGATCAATCGTTTCCAGATCAGTCACAAAATAAGAAGCAACAGTCCCGCTCCCTACTGTTTCATATTCTGACATCGATACTTTTTCTAATTTATTCAGTAACGCAAACCGAATACGATAGGTAACTTCTTTTGATATAAAGGTAAATTGACGTGCTTGCCACACATTTAATACTAAAGAGGTCAAACGCAGTAACAATGTGATAAAAAGAATAGTCAAAATGTATAACACCGGTCCATGCCAGGTGGAGGGTGCTAAACTATTGATCATATTTACGACAATACCTGGTTTATCCAGCAAAACTTCATCAACAAGTAATGGTAATAAAAGAGGTAGAGGGACACTGGCTATCGTTGCAAAAATAGCAATAATATTGGCTAATATAATTTCACGTTTATGCTCAATGGCAATATCGAAAATATATTGCCAATTATATATTTCTAACTGTTTGTTTTCCCTTTGAGCTGATTGACAGTCTGTACTGGAATCGACGAGTGAATTCATATGTTCCTTATCTTTAAATTTTTAACTCATTTATGAATAAATTTTTTTCTGGTATCTTTATGCGCCCATCCATACCAGTGGTGGCTCATCCATTAATGCTGCTTGTTCTCTTAATGTAAGTATATGGTCTTCCCAGTAATGTTGGGTATTAAAATGTGGGAATGCCAATGGGAATGCTGGATCGTCCCAGCGACGGGCAATCCAGGCGCTATAATGTAATAAGCGTAGTGTCCTAAGTGCCTCAACAATATGTAACTCACGTATATCTAATTCCCGAAACTCAGTGTAGCCTTCCAGCAAATCTGCCAGTCTGGCTGTCATGTAGTCTCGATCACCTGATAGAAACATCCATAAATCCTGTATGGCAGGCCCCATCCGTGCATCATCAAAATCCAGAATGAATAATATATCATCACGCAATAAAATATTGCTGTGCTGACAATCTCCATGTAAACGAATATTACTGATATTCCCGGCACGTTCATAACACCTGTTTATTCTTAATATAATGTCCTCAGACAGGGACTGATAGGTGTTTTCCAACTCTATCGGTATAAACTTATTAGCAAGTAAATATTGGTAAGCATCAATGCCATAACTTTGAATATCAATGTATGGTCTATTCTCATATTGTTTACTAGCCCCTACATTATGCATCCTGGCTATGAAACGACCCAAAAGTATAAGGTGTTCCGAATTTTCTAATTCAGGTGCCCTACCACCACGACGTGGATAAAGGGCAAATCTGAAATTTGCATGATGACGTAAGCTATCTCCATCCTTATTAACTAAAGGGGTAATCACCGGGATCTCATGTTCAGCTAAATCATAGCTAAATTGATGTTCTTCAAGAATTGCTGCATCTGACCAGCGAGCTGGTCTATAGAATTTCGCAATAACAGGTTCGTTATCTTCAACACCAATCTGATAGACACGATTTTCATAACTATTTAACGCAAAAATATGACCATCACATTTAATTCCCTCATTTTCAACTGCCATAATGATATCGTTTGGACCCAAATTCTTGTAAGAATCTATTTCACTGAGATTTGTCATGTATTTGATTGTAACAGGTCATTTAAAAATACTGTCAAAGCTGTATAAATACCCACAGATTATTCATATAAAGCTATTATTTAAGTAGTTAATTCTGATCAATATCAATGTTATGCAATGAACGGATTGTCGGTATGTTAAAACACTATGGCGATTGACTTATCAGAACTGAAATTCGATGCAAATGCTGGCGACGTAGAAGCACAACTACAGCTGGCTGATTTGTATGAGCATGGCTTCGGTGTCAATGAAGATCAAGACCAGGCTGCTCATTGGTATCGTATGGCAGCTGATCTGGGTTCTGCCAAAGGGCAACATCGTCTCGGTCAAATGTACCTTAATGGGATTGGTGTTTCCAAGAATTATGAACAGGCATTGCGTTGGCTAAGACTGGCTGCTGATCAAAGTGAAGCTGGAGCACTGGCCGATATTGCCTGGTGTTATCAAAAAGGATTAGGAGTCGATCAAGATCTAAAACAATCCTTCGAATGGTATAAAACTGCAGCTGAACAAGGGCAAGCGGGTGCTCGCTACAATCTTGGATATATGTATGCAAATGGGCTTGGTACCAAGCGTAACGAAACTGAGGCTGTAGTCTGGTATTTGAAAGCAGCAGAACAGGGACATAACAAGGCACAATTAAATATTGGTCTGATGTATGTGCAAGGCAAGGGCATTGAGCAGAACGAAAAAGAAGCGGCTAGATGGTATCTCGAATCTGCTAAGCAGGGACATCCCAAGGCGCAATATAATCTTGCACTTATGTACGCCGGAGGATGCGGCGTAGCTCAAGATGACAGCGAAGCATATCACTGGCAATCTAAATCAGCTGAACAAGGTTATGCCAGGGCACAATTTAATCTGGGTCTGTTCTATCTGCACGGGATAGGTGTGAAACAAAATCATGTAGCAGCGATAGATTGGTTTAAAGAAGCAGCCAAAAAACGCTATGCAAAAGCTTACTATCAATTAGGCAAAATCTATGCAGATGGATTGGGTATAGCTGAGGATAAAATAGAATCTGCTAAATTTCACTTGCTTGGGGCAGAAGCTGGTTATGCTAAGTCACAATATCGGGTTGCTCGTTATTATGACAAGGGGTATGGCGTTGAATTGAACCATGAATTTGCAGCAAATTGGTATGAAAAGGCAGCAACACAAGGGTATTCAAAAGCACAATACATGTTAGGTATTCACTATGCAAAAGGTATGGGCAAAAATAAAAATTATGTAAATGCTTATGCCTGGCTCCTTCTTGCAAAAAAAATTAATAGTGATCAAATCGGCCCTCTATTAGAGAAAATATCTCAAAAAATATCAGCTTCAGAAATTTATGATGCAGAAGAACTTGCATATAAATGGATGAGTCATTATAAGGCCGATACTAAAGCACAGGTGAATCAATAGCCAACGCTTGTATTTGCTTTTCTTTTTTATCAGGCATAAGTCCCCGGTATTTTATCCAACGCAAAATATCATAATACCTTCTTATATTTTCAACGTAGGTCACTGGTTCTTCACCGCGTGCTTTACCATACCGAGTTTGTTGATACCATTCCTTTTGGCTCAATAGAGGCAGAGATTCTCTTACATTGATCCAACTCGACGGGTCCCCTCCTTGTTTTTCAGCTAGCATACGTGCATCTTCCAGGTGTGCAAAACCTATATTGTATGCCGCAAGAGCAAACCATGTTCGATCAGACTCTTGAATACGGACAGGAATTTTATTGTAAATCTGTTTGAAATAACGTGCTCCTCCTTCGATACTCTGCTTAGGTTCAAGGCGGTTTTCAATACCTAATTGCTTAGCAGTATCCAACGTTAACATCATTAATCCGCGCACACCGGTTGTTGAGCGTGCTTTTGGGCTCCAATGAGATTCCTGGTAACTGATCGCAGCAAGTAACATCCAGTCAAGATTATTATCTTGTGCTGCCTTTTTAAATAAGGCTTCATAATTGGGTAACCTGTCATTAATTCGTTGAAGATAAGTACGTACATCAACATAGTCAAAACTTTGAAAATGATTGAAATAGCGTTCAATTAATTTATCCAATTCACCATTATTTTTAATCTGTTTAAAAAAACCTAAAATAGCCTCATGTAAAGAATTATCAGCCTGATTTTTGTAAACCCAAGCCAGAGATTGTGGATGGCCAAGATCAAAGGCAACCCTGAGATTGGGAAATATGTGCTGATAAAGATCAACCATCGTAGAGTTAGCTACGGTCGCTATCATCTCTTCTTGATTAACTTGATCTAATAATCCTTCAATATTTTTATCGCTATGTTCTTGCCATGAAATTTGCGGGTATTGCTGCTCAATTTCAATCATCAAATCAATATATTGTTTTATTTTTGGAACATTAAGATCACCATAACGGATATCATCAATTGCCATTGGCCGTCTACTGCCATATCGATAAACAACTTGCTGAGTTGCCTGATAATATTCAGGACCAAATTGTATATAATCTATCACGTAATTATTTGTAAACCCTGCTGTACCTATTATTACCTTCCCTGTTTTAATCATAGGTATAATCTTTTCAGTGTGGGATACGACAATCATTTGCAGGTCAATACCAAGATAATCTGAAAATTTCTTAGCTAATTCATACTCAAAACCCTTGTCAGTCCCTGGTACAGGTGTGTAACTGCTCAGATTATTGATAGTTACAAAACGTAATTCACCTGAATCAATAATTTTATCTAATACAGTGCGATTATCTGAACATCCCGTGAATAAAAGGATAGTTAAGATAAATAAATATGATTTTGAATATTTTAATAACACTATATAATTGTATTCGATCTCT
>CAZCXC010000240.1:0-4906 GCA_964502505.1 uncultured Enterobacteriaceae bacterium | reverse complement strand
GGAAAGTTGGTAGCGGGGGCAGGATTTGAACCTGCGACCTTCGGGTTATGAGCCCGACGAGCTGCCAGACTGCTCCACCCCGCACTAGAGGTGGCGCAGTCTACAGTGCCAATCCCTGTTTTTCAAGATTTGCACGATGACCGCTTGATGACATTACATTATGCTGCACTTAACCGAACGGGCATCCGTTGCGCACCCCAATCACCCGGCAATGTTTCGAATACTCCTGGACAAGGGGTTTTACAATTTGGACAGGCTTTGTTTTCATCAAAATTCCATTGCTTCAAAACATACCAATCGCGCGCAATTAATATTTCTCCACATTGGCTACAATAAGTACTGCCACCATCAATATCATGAACATTTCCCGTATAGACATAATGTAGGCCATTCTTGAGCGCAATTTCACGTGCACGAGTTAAAGTGTTGGCTGGTGTACGTGATTTATCAAGCATCTTCCAATCCGGATGAAATGCAGTGAAATGTATTGGTACATCCGGGCCAAGATTTTCAACTATCCACTGCGACATTTCTTCAAACTCTTTGTTGGAATCATTTTCATCAGGTATCACCAAATTCGTAATCTCAAACCAAACATCAGTCTCCTGTTTGAGATAACATAAAGTTTCCAGGACTGGACCGAGTTGACTGCCGGTAATTTTTTTGTAAAACCTTTCAGTAAATGCTTTCAAGTCAACATTAGCTGCATCCATATGTTGGTAAAACTCAATTCTTGGTTCTGCGCAAACATAACCAGCCGTTACAGCGACTGCTTTGATGTTGACTTCGTGGCAAGCCTGAGCAATATCAATAGCATACTCATGAAATATCACGGGGTCATTATATGTAAATGCAATACTTCGGCATCCCAATTGCCCTGCGACATCTGCTAACCGCTGGGGTGAAGCGGCATCTGCTAAGGTATCCGTTTCACGTGATTTACTGATATCCCAGTTCTGGCAAAACTTGCAGGCAAGATTGCAACCTGCAGTACCAAATGAAAGAACAGGTGTCCCAGGTAAGAAATGATTAAGCGGTTTTTTCTCAATAGGATCAATACAAAAGCCGCTGGAACGTCCGTATGTCGTCAGTACTATTTCATTTGCTTGTCTAGCACGTACGAAACACAAACCACGCTGCCCTTCATTTAGTTTACAGGCACGTGGACACATATCACACTGGATACGACCATCATCCAGTCCATGCCAATAATGGGTAGCTACTGTGTTATTGTCCATGGGACTAACCTCCTGCAACCACTGCTGAAACCACTGCTGAAACCACCTATAATTTATAGCATAGTCTTTACTACACAAGACACAATAATATTAATATAAAGCCACCTGAGTATGGTTAATAGTCAAGTACAAACGCCGACAACTGTCCGTCAGCCAGCTGTTGCTGGTCAGTTTTACGCATCCGATCCAGACGAACTACGACAAAATATTCAACACTATATAAAAGAAGCACATTCAAATACGAATATTCGGCCTAAAGCGCTCATTGCGCCCCATGCAGGTTATATATACTCCGGCCCTGTTGCCGCCACTGCTTATGTCACTATACTCCCAATCAATACTAAAATTTCACGTGTCATTTTACTCGGTCCTGCGCATAGGGTTTATATACAAGGCCTGGCATTAAGTTCGGCGACACATTTTGCAACACCCTTAGGCGAAATCAAAATTGATCAAGAAGCTATTAGCCGCATCTCCTCTTTACCTCAGGTTGTTATATCTGATCAAGCACACGCTCAAGAGCATAGTCTCGAAGTCCATCTTCCTTTTTTACAAACAGTTTTAGAAGACTTCTCGCTAGTACCATTGGTCGTCGGGGATACTTCACCAGAAGAAGTTGCTGATGTTTTGGATTTACTATGGGGAGGTGATGACACATTAATCGTAGTTAGTTCTGATCTCAGCCACTATCATGATTATGCAACAGCATGTGAAATTGATCAGGCTACAACAAAAGCTATTGAAAATTTCCAATTAGAATGTATTGAATCACAGCATGCCTGTGGCTGTAAGCCAATATGTGGACTGCTTAAGATCGCACGTGATAAAAAATTAAATGTTGAAACGTTAGATCTTCGTAACTCAGGAGATACTGCTGGACCGCGTGACCGTGTTGTAGGCTATGGTGCCTACAGTTTCAGTTCTAATTGATATGCTAAGCAATGAGGAAAAGCTACAATTAATTGCAATTGCACGTGCAAGCATTTCACAGGGGTTGAATAGTGGCCAAGCGATTAAACCTCACGAAAAAAATTTCCCTCCTGCGTTACATAAAAAACGCCCCGTGTTTATTACACTAAAGATCAACGCTGAACTTCGAGGTTGTGTCGGAACAACAGAATCTCAAACGTCATTAATTGATAATGTTACAGAATATGCTTACCGCTCTGCTTTCCATGATCCAAGATTTTCTCCATTAGAAAAAAAGGAATTTGATCAAATAACCGTTAGCATCTCTATATTATCTCCAAAAGAACTAATTGAGTTTTCATCTGAAGCTGACCTGCTCAATCAACTCCGCTCCGGAATCGATGGCTTGGTTATTGAGAAGGGATCCTGCCGTGCAACTTTTTTACCTACAGTCTGGGAATCGCTCCCTGATGCTCAGGATTTTTTACGACAACTTAAATTAAAGGCCAAAATACCTGTAAATGAGATTCCTGCTAAAGCATGGCGGTATCATGCCGACACCATTACAGAAACTTAAAATACTTTTAATTACTTAACGATTGAATCATTTGTCTAGCCTGCTGCAGGCCAGTTTTATCCCCATTTGTTTCACTTGCCTGCGCAATAATTTTCCAGTTTGTTAACTGCATCCGCTTGTTTCCTGCCGCTAATGTATTGGATTTTTGTGCCATAGCGATTGCCTGTTGCCAGTGCCCTTGTCGTAAACGTAAAAAACTCAGTCGTTGCCATAGTAATGGATTTTTAGGTTCAATACGCAATGCTCGCTCAATAGTTGCAACAGCTTGATCAGATTCACCTGTTTTTTCATATTGTTTTACATCTTCAAGTAACGCGACAACGGCAGGTCCACTTGATTGATCCGCACCAGAGTGTGGCTCAACGATCGGTTCTAATTTCTTTGCTTCCGGCAATGGATCAGTTGCAGGCAAAGTTGGCGAAACATCTTCTACTGCTGTCTCTACATTTATTTTTCCCTCAACAGTAACATTCCGTTCTTCGATAGGCACTGACCCTTCCTTTTCTGGTTTGGACACAGAGGTGCATGCAGTTATCTGCAAACAACAGACTATGCCAATAATATTCGTTACATATTTAATATTGACCATGGATTATTATCAGTTTGTTTATCAAGGGACTGCACTTGCTTGCAACTCGTTGTCTGCTTCGGCAAATAGGGTTGTATATAGGGGAATCTCTTTGAATTAGAGCAATCACTACCATTTTTTGAGTAGGCAATGCCTTTCATCCATTGCACATCCTGTGGTGGTAGTAAAGATAAGGGTCTTGGATTGAGCTTTCGCATTATATCTATCCAAACCTCTAATGCACCGCTAGCACCTGTCAGCCCGGCTGGTCGATTATCATCACGGCCTAGCCAGATAACAGCAAGAATATTATCTCCAAACCCTGCAAACCAACTATCTCTTAAATCATTCGTCGTGCCTGTTTTTCCCGCAAGCGGCATTAAATCAGGTAATTTTATGCGTAATGCCTTTGCTGTGCCCTGATTTACAACTTCACTTAACAAAAACTGCACCAGAAATACTGAACCCGAATCAAGCGTCTGTTTGATATCAAGAGGGTATCGCTGTAATGGATTGCCATGTTTATCAAGTATAGAGCGAATTGTTTTCAATGGTATTTGAAACCCTCCACTTGCCAATACTTGGTACATTTGAGTTACCTGTAAGGGCGATAATTCCAGTGCACCGAGAAAAAGCGAGGGATATTCTGGTATTGCAGTCTCTATCCCGAGTTGTCTGAGCGTCTTTTTGACTGAAGATATCCCAAGCTGCATCCCTAATTGTATAGTTGCAAGATTGTAAGATTTCGCTAGTGCTATATACAAAGGGACTGTTCCATGTATTTTATCGTCATAGTTCTTTGGAACCCAAGATTTGCCTCCTTGTTGCTTTATGTTAACAGGCAAATCGTCAACTAATGTGAGGACATTATATTTTGCTGGCTGTGTTAGAGCAGTCAAATAAACGGCAGGTTTAATGAGTGAACCTGCCGGTCGTGATGCATCCAGTGCACGATTAAATCCAACGTCCCATTTATTTCGTCCTCCAATCAGCGCCAATACTTCTCCTGTGTCAGGATTTGTAATTACACCTGCAACCTCAATCACATTTTTGGGTAAATTCTTTTCTGCTTCTAATTTATTAATCTGTTTATCAACAATTATGTCAGCTATTTCCTGATATGCCGGATTCAATGTTGTAAATATTCTCAACCCTTCCGTACGTAAATCCTCTGGCTTGTAATCCCGGTATAATTGTCTACGTACTAAATCCAGAAAAGCCGGGTATTTTGCACTACTCCATCCTGGTTTATCTGTGGTGCCCAACTTTACTGCCGATATTTTTTTCGCCTGTTGTTCACTCAGATAACCTTGTTCCATCATCAACCTAATTGCTAAATTACGCCGCTTGGTAGCACGTATAGGATATCGCCTGGGGTTGTAATAAGAAGCACCGCGCACGATACCTACCAACAAAACCAACTGATCTATACTCAATTCATTTATTGGTCGTGCAAAATAATACTCAGCAGCTGTGCCAAATCCATGGATACCGCGGGCACCATGCTGCCCCAAATAAATCTCCTTAATGTATGCAGATAATATTTCTGCTTTTGAGTAGCGCCTCTCGAGCGAACTGGCCATGATCAGCTCATTAAATTAGCGCCAGAATGTT
>CAZCXC010000239.1:0-4776 GCA_964502505.1 uncultured Enterobacteriaceae bacterium | reverse complement strand
TCGCCCTTACAAGGCGAGGGTCGGCGGTTCGAGCCCGTCAGCACCCACCAGAAATTGCGGAGTGGTAGTTCAGTCGGTTAGAATACCGGCCTGTCACGCCGGGGGTCGCGGGTTCGAGTCCCGTCCACTCCGCCACTAATTATTGCGGGCGTTCCTGAATGGGTGCGCCCGTTTTATTTATGAATATTATTTCGAAAAAGTATTTAAATGCTGCAAAAAATTCGTGAAATTGTCACAGGTTGGTTGGCTGTTGTTATCGTAACAGTGCTGTGTATTCCTTTCGCTTTATGGGGCATTAATTCTTACTTTGGGCAGGCTACTGAACCGGTAGTTGTCAAGGTAAATGATAAAGAAATAAAATTGACCCAATTCCAGCGCGCTTTTTCAAACTATCGCTTACAAATAAGAGCGTTGCTTGGAGATAAGCAGGGAACAATAGAAGACGATTTTATAAAACAGCAGACGATAGAAAAATTAGTTGAAAGCGAAATTTTGAATCAAGCAACACGATCTGCAAACCTTCAGATTAGTGATGAACATGTTGTAGGTGTTATTAAAGGGATAGATGTATTTCAAACTGAGGATGGCTTTAATAGAAGTTTCTATGAATTAGGTGTGCAGCGATTAGGCATGCCGCCTGCCGTATATGAAGCACAATTAAGATTGGATATGGTTTCTGAACAGCTACAAAGTGCAATCGTTGAAAGTTCATTTGTTTTGAAAGAAGAAGCAGAAATTGTTGTAAATCTTGAAAAACAAATGCGGGATTTTACTTATGCCATTCTAGCAGCGGACGAAATTAGAGAATCGATTGTAGTTAGCGATGAAGAAATTGAGCAATATTACAAGGAAAATAAGCAAAATTATCGGGAACCTGAACAAGTCAAAATTGCTTATCTTGATCTTTCCTTAGATAAACTTGCAAGAGAAGTTGATGTAAATGATGAGATGCTACTTGAGCATTATACAGAGAACAAAGAAAAATATAATGTGCTAGAGCAGCGTAAGTTCAATCAGGTATTAGTTAAAATCAGTAATAAAGCAACTGAAGGTGAGATTGAAGAAGCAAGAACTAAAGCCGAGGAAGTTAAGAAATTGATTGATTCTGGTAAAACATTTAAGGAAATTGCTGAAGAGCATTCAGACGACCCGGGACCACAATTACAAGTGAGTGAACATGGATTTACTCAAAAAGGCGTTATGCCTGCAGAAGTTGATGAAATTCTGTTTTCCATGCAAGCAGGCGAGTTCAGTGAAATGATTAAAACCAAAGAAGGCTTCCATTTTATTGAGACTGTTGACGCCAAGGGTGAAACCACTAATACATTTGATAATGCTACAGAGCAAGTTGAAAAGGATATTCGATACCAACAGGCTGAAGAACGTTTTTTTGATATATCAGATCAGATGGCAACTCTGGCCTACGAGCATTCTGATACCCTGGATATCGCTGCCGAAGCCATTGATATTGAAGTACAGGAAAGTGGATTATTCAGTCGTGTCAGTCAAAAAGAGGGCCTGCTGGCCGATCCAAAAATTGTATCAACCAGCTTCTCTCCTGAAGTCATGAGTACAGGCCAAAATAGTGAAGTATTGGAGCTTTCGAATAATCATTTGGTCGTATTACGTGTCATTGAACATATTACAAGCACTGTTAAACCGTTAGAATTAGTTCGTGATGAAATTGTAAATGATATTCTTTTTTTTCAGGCAGGGGAAAAACAGCGAGAATTAGGACAAAGTATTCTTGTTCAACTACGAGAAGGCAAGATGCTCGAAGAGCTTGAAACTGAATATCCAATTGATTGGAAACATGCAGAAGCTGTGACACGCACAGATGTATCAGTTAAGCGTGCCATTTTAAGGACAGCTTTTAATTTGAGTAGGCCACAGGATGATAAACCAGTTTATGGTGGGGCAACACTGGGTACAGGAGATTATGCTGTGATTATATTAACGAAGATTGCCGTTCCAGAAACAATTTTCGAAAAGGATATTGAAGATAAACAACAACAACTACAAAGAGTACGTGCGGGTGCAGATTGGAATGATTTTCTTAAAGCACTCCGTGGGCGGGCGGACATTGAAGTCTATAACGACAGGATATAGGGTATAGATATCTAGGGTTCACCCCTAACCCCCCACCCCCTACCCAGCCAGTACGCCGTCCTCCCCTTCTGTTTTGGCGACAATGACTGCACAACAACTATCACTAAAAACGTTGACTGCTGTTCGTAACATGTCAAGGATGCGATCAGTCACCAGCAGCATGCCAATACCCTCCAGGGGCAAACCAATAGCCCCCAGAATAACAGCAATTGCCACAAGACTAGCAGCAGGTATGCCGGCAACACCAATAGAAGTTAACAATGCCACGAGTACGATCGTAAATTGCGTAGTAAAAGTTAAGTCCAGGCCATAGGCTTGCGCGATAAACATTGCCGCTACACACTCGTACAATGCGGTTCCATCCATATTGATGGTCGCCCCCAGGGGAAGTACGAAGGATGTGGTTTTATCCGAAACCCCCGCTCCTTTTTTCACACATTCCAGTGTTATTGGCAAGGTGCCGGACGATGATGCTGTTGAAAATGCTGTCAGCATAGCCGGTGCCATTACTGAGTATTGACGTAATGGACTCACTCGGCCAATCAATTTTAATAGCGTTGCGAGGGTGATAAACATATGAAAAGCCAGTGCAAGAAATACGGTGATAAAGAATAGCAGGAGAGGTTTGAAGGCACTAAAACCAGTGGCAGCGATTGTTTTGGCCACCAGTCCAAATACACCAATTGGCGCGAATTTCATTACGAACAGCGTAATGGCCATCATTGTTTGAAAAATACCCTGCCAAAAATTGTCCAGTGTTCGTTTCAGCTCTCCATTAATACGGCTCATATAGTAGCCAAATAGTAATCCGAAGAAGATGAGACCAAGCATTTGCCCGTTAGCCGCTGCTTTTACGATATTTGGGGGTATCATCCGCAGGAAAACATTGGCAATATCGCCGGCGCCACGGCCTTCAACACGATCGAGTTGCGCAGATACTTCTGCGGGCGAACTCAAGTTGAGCTTGCTGCCTGCCGGTTCTCCATCAATGATGCCGGGTGTGAACATATTCACGAATGCCAAACCAATAAGGATAGCTAACAGGCTTGACAACATATAAAAGCCAATGGTCTTCCCACCGAGGCGGCCCAAGTCCTTACTACTACTAATACTCGCCATGCCGCAAATAATTGAGGATAGGACAAGGGGAACGATAATCATCTTAAGTGCGTTGAGAAACAGGGTGCCTAGAAAATTAAATACGTCATAGAAAACAATGCCTCCTATGGCAGTGTCTTTATCAACAACCATGCCCACCAAGATTGCAGAAATGATGGCAATAAGAATTTGCCAATGTAATTTTAACTTTGTCATTTTGTATCAATCTTTCTATTTGTGAAGATGCACCATTTCGTACATGGCGAAAATACTCATTGGTGTAAAATATATAAGATCATAATTTTTATTTTTACCTCATCCAGACCGTCGAAAAGCGGATTATCTGCTTACTTTTTTCATCAAAAGAAACAGCCCGCAGAATATTCAGGCACAAGCACTTATTAAAATTGCTATAAGCAATTTACGTACTTTGTTTTTTGTCATTAGGAATAAAGGTCTATACTACGTCATTCCAATAGAGTTATAGCCACAATCGACATAAGTAATTTCACCTGTAATCGCAGAGGCATAATCAGAGCAGAGAAAGGCGCCTACATTTCCTACCTCATCGATAGTAACATTGCGTCTTAATGGAGCTGTATTTTCTACAGTATTCAAGAATTCTTTTAATCCACGAATCCCTGAGGAGGCCAGAGTCCTGATAGGACCAGCAGAGATAGCATTAACACGGATGCCTTCTGGACCAAGGCTTGATGCCATATAGCGGACATTAGCTTCCAGGCTGGCTTTAGCAACGCCCATGACATTGTAATTTGGCATGGCGCGCACAGCCCCGATATAACTGAGTGTTAACATGGCACCATTACGATCTTTCATCATCGACCTTGCTGCATCGCCAAGTGCAGAAAAGCTGTATGAACTGATCTCATGAGCCAAAAGGAAACCCTCCCGAGTGACACTTTCAAGGTATTCGCCTTCCAGTTGATCGCGTGGGGCATATGCTACTGAGTGCACTAATATATCCAGGCTGTCCCAATAATCATCAATATGTTCAAAAACAGCTTGAATTTCTTTGTCGCTGCCAACATCGCAAGGTACTGTGATCTCTGAATTTAATTCCGAGGCAAACTTTTCAACCCTACCTTGTAACTTCTCATTTTGGTATGTAAAAGCCAAATCAGCACCTTCTCGATGCATGGCCTTGGCAATCCCCCAAGCAATCGATCGATTGCTTGCCACTCCTACAATTAAAGCACGCCTACCTTCTAATAAGCCCATTTTACCAGTCCTTATTGTTTTATTTTGAAACTGACTATTAATTTAGAGTCAAAGTGTACAGAATTCTGATCATGTTTATAATGCTCATCGGATAAAAAGGCAAACACTCTCAATAATATATAATGAAAAGAACAGTTTTTTGTGGGTTACTAGGGTTATTTATATTTCTTCTAGGCTGTAAAGAAGGAGCATGGAATAATCCATATCCAGAGGCTGAAGCAGATAGTAATATCTATTACGACTCATTTTCAGAAAGACCCAAGCATCTCGACCCTGCCGTCTCCTATAGTGCTAATGAATACGTGTTTTTGGGCCAGATCTATGAGCCAC
>CAZCXC010000238.1:0-4051 GCA_964502505.1 uncultured Enterobacteriaceae bacterium | reverse complement strand
TAAAGACCTATTCCCAGGCCATTATCGGAATTAAGTGGTTCTTTAAACAATACTTTTTCGGTATTTTCATCAATAGCACTGCCGGTATCACGAATCAACAAACAAATCACATTTTCTTTAACAATGGTATCGATATAAATTTCAATATCATTTTCACTTTTTTGTTTTGCAAATATGTTTTCTAAAAGATTTTCAGAAACGCTATCAAATAGATCTGCCGGTATCATAGGATCATCTTCAATTAGCGCATTAAAATTAATATTTGATTCCTTATACCGCGATTGTAAATCTTGCCACCAGTCTCTGAAATTAACTTTTTCCTGATTTAATTCACCTGGCGTTTGTAATTTATTCATTGCGAGCTCTAGTCGTTGAATAAAATAGGGGAATTGTTTTTTCAAAATAGTGATTGATTTCGATTGGTTAACCTCATCTGTCGTATCAGCTTTCAGAATAGTGATCATTGAATGCATGGCTTGCAATAAATTTTTTATATCATGTGTAATACGTGCCCCGGTTTCATAAATTGCTTGTAAATGGGCTTGTCGTGATAAATCCTGCTCATGTATTTTAGCAACATAAAACTGGTCAATTAATTGTATGAGTAGATTGCAATGAAGAAAAAGTGCACCTCCAATGGGGATATTGGTGCAAAGTGTAACTGGATTGTTTTGTATTTTTGTTTGAATTTCATTTTTGCTTGGTTCCCCAAGTGAATAATCTTTGTTTGCAATAGTCCACTTGACACCAGCCATCCAGGGCAATGCAACTAACTTTTTCATTGCCTCCTCGAGAAACTCATCGGCAGTCTTTTTATCTTGTCTAAGCTGAGAGAGTTCGATCAACCATTGCTCAAAGGGTGTGCCTATATTAAGTATTGATCTGGACCATAGTTCGGATAGTCCACTAAACCCTGCATGTGGAGACAGCAGCCAGCTAATGGCAAACAGGCAAATACCGATAGCCATTAATGTTTGTATCAGGGCTATTATATAATCCGTACCGACATGATACATGATGACCAGACTACCTAACGCCAACAGACTGCAAAGCAAGGATGCTGTAATCGCTTGTAAAAGATCTACCATTCTTACTAATGGCTGTCCTTCTACTTTAGGAAATACCATAAGTATCAGGGGTATTAATGAAATGCCATATTGAAGTGGATTGTAGAGGTGTATAGCAGATTCGATAACAAAAAGACGAGGGATGCAGCCTATTAACAATTCTGCGACTAAAAATATCATAACCAGCATATAAGCATTACGCTCAATACGATTTATTACAACACGACCTCCAACGATGCCAATGAGCAATATTAACCAGCCAGATACCAACCACCAATTAATCCAATAGACCAGCATCAAGGTTAGAATGATAAATATTATGCCGTTGTACCAAATTAAGCGTTTATCCTTCTCTTGAATAGGTTGCCAAATAAGAAATAGTCCCAAATGAATAAGTAGCATTGCCCTGGATATGGGGCTTCCAAAGTCCAGTAATATAGATGCATGGAGGAAGCCAAGTATAAGAGCGAGAATAATAAATTCCCGTCTATCAGTTATTGATTGCGGTAGAACAGGCATTATTTTTTGAACCAATTGATTGTGTTGTTCATTAGTATATTATCTTAATATTGCTTGTAGTTAATCGTTATTTTGCTATGAATCAAAAATTTCTTATTAGTACTATTGCTAAATACACTTTCATTGAGGCGGTAAAAAACCGTTTATTCGTTTTGATGATAATTGGACTGGTCTGTATCTTGGGGCTCTCCCAGTTTATTGGAGAATTGGCTATTACCGAAACCAAAGAGGTGCAAGTAGCATTAACAGGTTTTATCTTGAGATTATTTGCTGTTTTTATTGCCAGCATATTTGTTATCACAAACTTAGTTAGAGAATTTAATGACAAGGCCTTTGAATTTATTATTTCATTGCCAATACCAAGACATGCCTATTTTTTCGGTAAACTTTGTGGGTTTGCTTTGTTATCTGTTTTTGTTGCTATTTTTATCAGCTTGCCGCTATATTTTTATACAACTATCCCACAAGTGCTGATATGGAATATATCGCTAATATGTGAATTATTTATTTTAATTGCCCTCTGTTTGCTCTGTCTGTTTACTTTGGGGCAAATTACAACTGCTCTCAGTGCAGTTGTGGCATTTTATATCTTGGCCAGGAGTATAGGTACAATACAATTAATCAGTCATAGCCCTATCCTGGAATCAGCAGAATTATCACAGCAATATATTAATCGATTGGTCGACGCTATTGCATATGTCATACCTGATTTGGGTAGCTTTACCAAAACGCAGTGGCTTGTATATGAAACAGGCAGTACAGATGACTTAATTGTGATATTAATCCAAACCATCATCTATATTGTTTTACTTTCAAGTGCTGCTTTGTTTGATTTATACAGAAAGGAATTTTAATAATTAGTCCATGATTAATTTTTCTTTTTTGAGTGGGGATGATGAACGCCCTGTATCAAGTGTACCTAAAGTAGTACTTGTTTGCCTGTTATCTGCCTTTATGTTTCAAACTGCATGGCACTCTACCAGACCTCCACTGACTGCATATGCAAATGAGTTACCAGAGGCACCGCCTATTGAGAAAATATTATTACTTGATCTTGGTGATTCGATTACATTGGCGAAAATAATAATGCTTTGGTTGCAAGCGTATGATAATCAACCGGGCATTAGTATCCCATATAAGCAATTGGACTATGGCAAGCTGATCGACTGGTTAGAGCAAATATTATTACTGGATGAGAAGGCAAAATATCCATTGTTTGCTGCAAGCCGGCTTTATAGTCAAGTGCCGGATGAAACCAAGAAAAGACAAATGCTGGAATTTGTTTATCAGCAGTTTCTAATAGACCCTAATCGACGTTGGCCGATGCTGGCACATGCTGTTTATGTAGCAAAACACCGGCTAAAGGATTTACCTTTAGCCCTTCATTACGCACATGCTTTAGCATCCCACGTTTCAATTCAGGATATTCCTCCCTGGATAAAACAGATGGAAATTTACGTGCTTGAAGACATGGGGGAAATAGAAAGTGCCAGGATATTAATTGGCGGATTATTGGAAAGTGGTGCAATTACCGATACACATGAATTGATGTTTCTGCAACAACGCCTGGAAAGACTTGAAGACGAAACAGGGCAAAATCAAGAAGATTAATTAAAAAAAATTGTTATCTCCAGATAGTTAAAAATGTCGAAATTTTGACAGAATTGATGGGGTTTAGACAAAACATAAGAAATAATGGTTAAATTGATAATAATAGTGTAATAATTACAATAGGTTAAGAACATGGCATACTTAATGCCTCTTATTTATGCAGAAACAGATTTTTTAGGAGATAGATTATGTACCACAAAAATAAACAATCCGGTTTCACCCTGGTCGAAATCGCCATTGTGCTGGTTATTATTGGCCTGTTGTTAGGTGGCATATTAAAAGGCCAGGAATTAATCAATAGTGCCCGTGTTCGTAACCTGGCAGATCAGAATTCAGGCATCCAAGCCGCCTATTATGGCTTTATCGATCGTTATCGTCAGTTGCCAGGTGATATGGCGCCATTAGCTGCTTGCCAGGCAATTGGTGCAGCCAATCTGGGTGTGGCAGCAGGTTGTGCTGCATTACCCCCAGGTGGAAACGGTAATGGGACACTTGATCTAATAACTCTCGCTAATGGCTATCCAGAGGCCGCTGCCTTGTGGTTACATCTTCAAGCCGCAGGTTTTATAACGGGGGCCTTTAATGGTGTTGCTGCAAATGATGCTGCATATGCTCCTGGAGTCGTTGCGCCTGTTAATGCATTTAACGGGCGCGTTATACTGACGAATACAGTCTTCTTTGTACCTTTATTAGCTATTCCTCGTCTAGCTTATGTTTTTGGCAGTCAAATCCCCGTCGAGATTATGCGAGAGCTGGATGTCAAGATTGATGATGCCCTGCCGAATACGGGAGTAATGAGACATTCTTCAGTTGCTGGTGGTGCGACTACATTCGATTCAACAGCAAATTGTGTA
>CAZCXC010000237.1:0-6532 GCA_964502505.1 uncultured Enterobacteriaceae bacterium | reverse complement strand
TGCCGCACTTTCTTTTCTGCCACTCGTTACCTCCTATTATTCACCGAAAGGCCGCTATTTGGAAGTTGGCCTTGGCGTTTGGGTTATCACAGCTACACCTAGGCGTTTTGGGGGTTATATGGTCGAGCCTCAGGGACAAGTAGTAGTGGTTGATGACGCAGTAGCAATATACTTATTTCAGAATTTCCGAATGATTTGTTTGTTGTTAATTGACAATAGACAAGCAACGATTTGCTTGGCAGCCATAGCGAATGTGAACCACCCGATCCCATCTCGAACTCGGAAGTGAAACCGTTTAGCGCCGATGATAGTGTGGGGTCTCCCCATGTGAAAGTAGGTCACTGCCAAGCTTCTAAACTACAAAAAGCCTCTATCTTTAGATAGGGGCTTTTTTGTTCTAGTGAAGAATTATATTTGCTATGCTAAGTATTACTTTGCGATACTTTTATACTAAATGTAATTCACAGCTACGTTACGATAAGGAGAGTTCACTTCTAATGGATACTGAAAGTCCACAACGTGACCCAAGAAAAGAATGTCTTCCTTTGGATACTATTGAGGATAGTACGCTCCCTATTGAGTTTCTTAATGAAGCCAGTACTGATGTGATTCATGCTTTATTGATAAACGGCAGTGTTTCAGGTTGTTGTCTCCTTTGTAATAAAGACATAATTTTGCCTGAAAGTGCGCATCTTGATTTTTTTGAAGAGAATAAAGAGTTATGGCGAGTTCAGGCTGGTTTCGATATTAAATGGCAAAAAAAAGATCTATCTATAAGTTATTGTGTCTATGGTATGGTGCTGATACCTGCAACAAAAGGAGATAAGTTTGTATGGGAAGAATTATATGAAAGCCTGTTAAGTGGAGAACGCCAATTTGTATGTTGTGTGATACACCCTATATAAAAATTATCCCCATAAATAGATCACTGTAGTTTTAATAGCCCCATGACATGAATCATGAGGCTTTTTTTATTCTGGTAGTAAAAGTAATTATCAGCAATTTGGTCTGCTTATAGTTATACGTAAATGAGAAATTTAAAAAATATAAAATTTAATGAATATACTTTCAATACACTGTGGGGGGCACGATTCTACAGTAGCTATATTTAGTGATTACCAGTTAATTGCTGCTATTCAAAAGGAACGTTTAACAAGGCGTAAAGGGGACGGAGGATTCCCAGATCAATGCATCAGCGAAGTATTGAATATAGCTGGGATTAAACGTAATCAAATAGATACGGTTGTTTTATCGCGTGCTTCTTTTCCTGCACGATATATACGCTTACCTGCAATGAAATCTTTATATTACCGTGCTTCATTTCAGCTTAATAAAAAATATAACGATATTGCAAAGGTTATGAATAGGCGAAAGGTGTCTGCCACTATTGATATTTTTAAAACGTCTTTTTTTTTAAAGGAGAATAATTTACCAGAGGAAGCAGGATTATTTTTTTGTAATCATCACTATGCACATGCATTATCTGCATTTTTTTATACTGATTGGGATAATGCTTTGCTTTATACAGCAGATGCTGGTGGTGACAATGTGCAATATAGTATGCGCATATTTAAAGATGGAGAAATTAAGTGCCTTTACGGTGGTGATGACACTCTACTCGCTCCGCGGTTAATAGACAGTTTGGGTTTGGCCTACACCTTTACCACTGAGGCATTAGGGTTTACTCCCATTCGTCATGAAGGCAAGTTAACGGGGCTTGCAGCCTATGGCGAACCTACACTCTATGAAGAAATTGCAAGGCATTTTAGTGTTTCAGATTCTGGTTATATATTCAGTGATTTTCCTGATTACAAAACGATGCGAACAGAAATTTTCCGTCTTGCAGATGGCACACCCAGAGAGAATGTCGCAGCTTCAATCCAAAAAATATTAGAAGATTATGTTTATTTGTCGGTTGACCGAATAATTCAGCGACATAATGTTGATTATCTTGCATTGGCAGGAGGTGTATTTGCCAATGTTCGATTGAATCGCAAATTATGTGAAGAGACAAATATCAAGGAAATATTCATATTTCCGGGTATGGGAGATGAAGGCATCGTTGTCGGTGGCACCTTACAGTATCTGTTACAGCGTGATGGCATGGCAAAATTTCTTGATCATCGGCGTCGAATGGAAAATGTGTATTTAGGGAAAGACTACACATCATCAATAGATGATGTGTTGGAGAATGATCCCTCCATTAAAAAGATCAGTGGTAACTCTGCTGCATTAGCAGCAGAAATGCTGGCATCTAATAAAATCGGTGCAATATATACAGGACGAATGGAATTTGGTCCTCGTGCATTAGGAGCAAGAAGCATATTAGCAAATCCAGGAGATGCTTCGCTTAACGATACTCTAAATCATCGTTTAAACAGGACGGAATTTATGCCTTTTGCGCCATATATTTTGGAAGAGGATGCTGATGAGGTATTTGATATCACTCAAGTTAATCGTTACGCTTGTCGATTTATGACTATAACAGTTAATGTAAAAGAACATTGGCGAGATAGAATTCCTGCAGTGGTTCATATTGATAATACTGCGCGTCCGCAAATAATAAGTAAGACAGATAATTCGCTATATTATTCAGTTTTAAATAAGTTCAAAAATATTACAGGGTTGCCTGTGTTGGTAAATACCAGCTTTAATGCACATGAAGAACCAATAGTAAATAGACCAGAAGAATGTTTGCAGTCGCTTTTAAATAAACGGATTGATTTTGTAGTAACTGATAATGGTATTTACCAACAGGATTAGAATATTTTTTAAAAATGGTCTTTAAGTTCACGTATTCTAGAAAATACTTCTACGGTTGGTTTTCCGATCATATTAATTGTTTTATGTAAGTCTTTACTATCAGGACGAAGGAACGGATTCGTTTTTTTCTCGTTCCCTAATATCGTAGGGATGGTTGATTTGTTTAATGAACGCAGCTTATCGATTTCTACCGAACGATTCATTAATTCAACATTCCCTGGCTCAACAGTCATGGCAAAGCGACAATTAGTTTGTGTATATTCATGAGCAAAATAAATTTTAGTGTCATCTGACCATTGCAATATTTTTTGGAGAGAATCCCACATTTGATCAGGTGTTCCTTCAAATAATCGCCCACAGCCCATTGCAAACAGAGTATCACCTACAAATGCGCACCTCTCTTCAGCAAAATGATAAACAATATGACCTCTGGTGTGACCGGGAGTGTCATAAATGACAGCTTTAAAATTTCCAAACTCATATACATCGCCTTCACCTACCTGGATATCAATACCAGGAATGCGTGCTGCATCAGCTCGTGGGCCAACAATTGTGCATTTAGTTTTTTCTTTAAGTTCCAGGTTACCTCCGGCGTGATCCCGATGATGATGTGTATTCAGTATGTGTGTTAGGGTCCAGTCTTTTTTAGCCACTGCTTTTTCAATGGCGCTTACTTCGGGTGTGTCAATAGTTGCTGTCAGATCATTTTAATTATCGTGGATCAGAAAACCATAGTTATCTGAAAGACAGGGAAATTGATGAATTTCTAATGAGGTGTCTGGCCTAGCCATAATTTAACAGTGATTAAATTTTTAGGATACCTATTCTACAGTGTAGTTAATCGCTTGAAAATTTTAATTAAAGGCCCATTATATTAGTTATTCAAATATGTGTTTTTGAGGAAGAAATTAATGCCCGTATATGATTATAAGTGTGATGATAATGGCCGAACGGTTGAAGTTCAGCACACGATGGAAAAGACATTAAAAACCTGGGGTGAACTGTGTTTCGTTGCACAAACCCCTCTGGGTGATACTGATCCAATGGCCCCGGTTAAAAAAGTGATGTCATCACCACCGGGTATTTCAGTACCTATTGCTAATTCAAAATTGAAAGAAATCGGATTTACCAAGTTAGTTAAACGTGATAGTGGTGTTTATGAAAATGTTACCGCGCTTGATCACGAAAAACGCTATATGAAAGCGGATGATCCCTCGTCAATTCCTGATATTAGAAGTAAAGTAGAAGATTAACCTCGTTATTCCCACTCAAGTTCGGTAAACGCTTTTGACACATTACGTCGGTGATGCTGTTCGTGTAATAACCATTGTTTTTTTTCAGTTGCACCGACAGAATCAATGACTTCATCCATGAACATTCCATTTGCAATAGCTTGACGTGTATCTTTGAGTAAGAGATTTAAATAGTCTTTTTCAGCTTGGATTGCTTGTAACCATTCATTACTCGGTGCGCCGTGACCAGGGATAACCAGTTTTATCTCATCATTTTTTAGTTTATCCAAGACAGCTAGCCAGCCCTTTAAGTTACCATCTAATGCAGGAATACGCTCTTTGAACAGGAGGTCTCCTGTCCATAGAGTAGTTGTTTTTTTATCCAAGATTGTTAAATCAGTGTGGCTATGTGCCGTCTGGTATGCAGTTAGCAATAAGAGGCGATTTCCTAGATCGAGCTCTAGAGTATCTTTAACTGTGATACTGGGACCAATAATTGAATTTACTGAAGGGTTGGGCCCGAGGTCATTTGCAAATTGCTCCAAAAAGAATGCACGATTTCCCTCAATCGCATCGGCTAATGTTGCATGCCCGACGAATTCTCCTTTTTCACTAGCAAAAGCAAGATTGCCAAGGATATGATCAAAATGTACATGTGTATTGATAACGTAACACACAGGTAAATTTGTCTTTTTACGTATTATCGAAAGTAGTTTTGCGCCAATTTGTACTGAACCACCAGTATCTATGACAGCAACACATTTTTCTCCAAGGATGAAACCAATATTTGCGATATCATCATGCTGTGGGTGTTCAAATTCAACATGCATCCCTTTATGTAAATATATTTCAGAGGATACTTCAGTAAGATTAAAGGATACAGTGCCATCACTAGCAAGCAAGTTGGTAGCAATTGACGAACAAAGTAATAAGAAGAATAAAACTAATCCAGTAGTTATTATATTGATAAGTAATTTACAAGTATTCGGTTCAAGTCGACTCAATTTCATTTTTTCATATTAAGTTTAGATAATGTTTACGAAAGTAAGCAATACAGAGCAATGTTCATAATAAATCTAATTATTCAATAAGTTTATTTTTTCTTATTTTTAATATTTAACTCGCATATCAATATCTCTTTCGAATAAAGATAGTATAACTTATTGAAAATTATAATATTTACCATTCACACAATTATTTCATTAAATACAGATCAATACTTGCCGTGACGGAGATTCTGAGCTAAGTTTATGGGTGAGGGATTATGGCAAATAAGATACACGTTCTCATTTATCTTTTTCTGGATTCAATCAATGAATCCATACGCCCTGAAAAGGGCTGTTTCTTGTTATCCGCTCTATATACTCATTCGAATAACACATTCTGTTTAAGAAGGGGGCACTATGTTTGAATTTGATCAAAATATTGTAGATTCCTTATTAGTTGAAAATGTTGATTTCAAGCGCTTATATGATAAACACGGCAAGCTTAAGCAACGTGTTAAGGATGCCAATCTAGGAGCATCTCCTATGGATAATTATTCTCTTGAAAACATGAAAAAAGAAAAACTGTTTCTGAAAGATCAGATGGCACACTTTATTGAAGACTATCGGAGAGCGCATGTATAGTTAAATAGCCTTTTATACTAATTCTAATTTTGTTGTTCTAAAACCCTGTAATTATTTTGCAGGGTTTTTTAATTGTCCAATGTTTGGGCACTTGTAACCGCTAAAATGCTAGGCGTATTCCAATCATTAGTAACATACTTGCCAGGATCGGGCGCATTATTTTTTCTGGTAGTCGTGCGCCTAAATGACTGCCAATGTAAATACCGGGTAATGAACCAATGAGTAAGCTAATGAGAAGATCAACATTGACTGTTCCTAAATGTAGATGGCCCAGACCAGCAATGGCCGTGATAGGAACAGCATGGGCAAGGTCAGTGCCAACAATTGATATGGCACGAATACGCGGATATAGGAAAAAAAGAATAGCTGCCCCAAGTGCACCCGCACCCACTGAAGAAAAAGTAACCAATGTCCCAATCAATGCCCCGCAAAAAATAGTTATTGCTTTACGGTAGCGCTGGTGAATTATACGGATACCTTTTAAGTGTTCGCTTTGGCTGAGTAATTGCAGTTTTCCTTTAAACAACAGAACCGAAGAAGTAAGAATTAACGCAATGCTAAGTGACGTGGTTATAAGATGTTCATAATCAATACCTGCGTTTCCAAGATGTCTGAGAACCAGGATCGATAAGACAGTGGCGGGTATACTACCTAGACTCAAAAGGCCGACAATTTTCCACTCAATTGAACCACGGTGATGATGTACAAAAACTCCTCCACATTTTGTTACAGCGGCGTAGAGTAAATCGGTTCCCACAGCAACAGCCGGGGCAATACCAAAAAACAGTACAAGAATAGGTGTCATAAGGGAGCCGCCACCGACACCCGTGAGGCCAATGATAAAGCCGACGATAAAACCGGCAATTGTGTAAGCAAAATCCATCTAAAAACTTGTTATTTGATCATTCA
>CAZCXC010000236.1:0-8988 GCA_964502505.1 uncultured Enterobacteriaceae bacterium | reverse complement strand
ATAGCGTCAATTACAGATAAGGTATAAGCCTCATAGGTATTAGGCACCATCCTGGAATCGCGGCGGTTGAGATAAGGTAAGTTAAATGATTGACGATAAGCTTTGAATTCTATTGCATCCGTAAAGCGAACAAGTGCATGTGCTTCTCCCAACACATCAAAACTTTTCTGCCCATCAAGTAATAATAATGTACCATCTTCATTTACTGGCCCTACAATCTTATGTGATTTGAAATAACTCGCACCCAATGCAATACGTTCGAAAAGGAATCCCGATCGATAGCTTAATTCACCACCTGTCGTCAAGGCACGGCTATCATTACTGCCATCAGCAGCAAATGTATCATTTCTGTCACGATCAAAATCATAGGTACGGAAATTAAATTCTAGTTGCGTGTCCCGAATAAATGGATGCTGATCTTTCAGGAATTCCTTGAGCCTTGGAAAAAAAGGCCCCTCGAATCGTTCTTTTAAAAAACCGCTAGACAGTGGCCCTCTTATTTCAGCAGCAGAATCCGGGATTTCTCCTTCCTGGAGGATGTAATCAGGTGGCGTAGACCAACTAAAATTACACCATAAAATAAGAAAAAAAAATAAAAAAATACTTACCCGAACAGCCGTCAGATTCTGAGGAATTTTGGTTTTAGCTGGATACAATATTTTGGATATTTCTGAGTTTATTATCATTAACAATCTTTTTTGTTATACAGAATAAATTTGAATAGCTATCGCGTAGTATATAACTAATAATAGTAATTGAATTAACTCATATTAATTAGTTTGGGGAAATTAATGGAGATTGACCTGCAGTCTATACTATCAACCAATCCTATATTATTGTTATTTTCCATTATGGGTTTTGGTTATATTCTGGGAAAAATAAAGCTGGCTGGGATAGAACTTGGTTCAACCTCTGGTATTTTAATCACTGGATTGTTGTTTGGACACCTGGGTTTTGTCGCCAATACTCCACATGCAGCTACATTTGGATTTACAATATTTATTTTTACTGTAGGCATGCAGGCAGGCCCCAGTTTTTTCAGTGCCTTTCTGGCAGATGGTAGGCGTTATATTCTTCTTGCTTTAGTTGTATCGCTTACTGCTGTGAGTTTGGTCTTTTTATTTACAAAACTTATAAGTTTTGAATACGGACTCAATGCAGGTTTACTGGCAGGCGCTTTAACAAGTACACCGACACTTGCTGGTGCGCAAGATGCAATAAACAGTGGACTTGCATCATTACCTGAAACAATAACTGCAAGTGCTGCAATAGATAATATTGGGGCTGCCTATGCGATTACCTATATCTTTGGCACGATTGGACTGATTATATTTATCAATTATTTTCCCACCTTGTTTAAAATTGATTTAGTAAAGTCTGCGAAAGAATATGCCGTAGAGCATGGATTGATAAAAAAACAAGCACACAATCAATTCACTTCAGAAACATTACCGATTTTAAGGGCATATGAAGTAAGCAAAGAAAGTATTGGCAAAACAATTGAGCAACGTAGTCTGGAGTTAGGTAAACAAGGTAAAGCATTACGAGTTAGGCGTGGAAATAAAGTGCTGGAAGCAGATGATGATCTCATAATTGAAAAAGGTGATGTTGTTTCTTTCATCACGAATATAAGTTCACATGAACAAGCGCGATTAGTCCTGGGAGATGAGGTACTTGACCCTGCACTAATTGGGTTCCAGATTATTGAGAAACAAATTGTTGTCATTAAGTCAGATGCAGTGGACAAACCAATTAAGGACCTGGATATGGTCGCTGATTTTGGGTGTTTTACAACCGAATTAATACGCGCCAATATCAAGATACCAATAACCAGTGAAACAATGATTCAAAAAGGCGACCGCATTAGCGTTACCGGAGAAGAATCCAATCTGCAAGATCTAGCAGATAAATTAGGTTATATCGAGGGTGAAATTGATCATGCTGATTTAGTTACCTTTGCATTCGGGATTGTTGCAGGTATATTTATTGGAACAGTATTTATTAAAGTAGGTGATTTATCTATTGGTTTGGGAAGTGCCGGCGGACTCCTGATATCCGGGATTGTGATCGGCTTTTTGAGCTCAGTTAATCCATCCTTCGGTCGCATGCCTGTTGCTGCACGGAATTTACTAATGGATTTCGGTTTGGCAATTTTCATGGCATCTGTAGGTTTAAATGCAGGAGATAAAGTAGTTGATGCTGTTCTTTCTGCTGGTTTACCCCTAATACTATGTGGAATAACGGTAACAATAGTCCCTGTGTTAGTTGCATATGCATTCGGTAGATTTATTTTTAACATGAATCCGGCATTGCTAATGGGTGCAATTACCGGTGCAATGACCAGTACACCATCACTAAGTGTGGTTACTGAAGCATCAAAAAGTTATATCCCAGCGATAGGTTATGCAGGAACCTATACCTTTGCGAATGTATTCCTTACTTTCGCAGGTTCTTTAATGTTACTCATTTAGATATTTGTGTTCTTTAAACTTAATTTATGTGAGTTAAAAATAAAAATCTGTATAAGTTGCTAAATATGTAATATTTCGAAGGTTTTCAGTGCTTGCTGGGCTGCTTATTTGTATAATTGGTATAGTAATTGGGTGGGACAAACCTTGTTACTGTAACACTTTGAATCCATTGGGATATTACTGACTAGATGCTTAATAATTATCTGCCGATTCTAATATTTGTTGTAATTGGTCTGGTACTGGGCGTTGCCATGATCGGTATAGGCCTTGGTTTGGGTCGGGTTTTGGGGCATGCACGGGCAGATAGCGAAAAACAATCACCCTATGAATGTGGGTTTGAGGCATTTGAAGATGCCCGTATGAAATTTGATGTCCGTTACTATCTGGTTGCCATTCTATTTATTATCTTTGATCTTGAAATTGCTTTTTTTCTTCCCTGGGCAGTCGTGCTGGATAGTATTGGTATGGTCGGGTTTTGGGCGATGATGATTTTCCTGGGTTTGCTGGTGGTAGGTTTTATTTATGAATGGCGAAAAGGGGCCCTGGAGTGGGAGTAAACGACATATGGGAGTAGCAGAAAAGGTTCATGAACAGGGTATTGTCACCACCACAGTTGACAGTCTGATTAACTGGGCGCGTACGGGTTCAATGTGGCCGATGACATTCGGATTGGCTTGTTGTGCTGTTGAGATGATGCATGCCGGTGCTTCACGTTATGACCTGGACCGGTTCGGTGTCGTTTTTCGAGCGAGTCCACGTCAATCTGATGTCATGATTGTTGCCGGTACGCTTGTTAACAAGATGGCACCTGCATTGCGTAAGGTATATGACCAAATGGCTGAACCACGTTGGGTCATTTCCATGGGTTCCTGTGCAAATGGTGGTGGTTATTATCATTATTCCTATGCTGTGGTTCGTGGTTGTGATCGCATTGTACCTGTTGATATTTACGTGCCTGGTTGTCCACCGACTGCCGAGGCCTTGTTATTCGGGATTATTCAATTACAAAATAAAATTAAGCGCACAAACACGATTGCGCGCTAAAGGATTTCATTCATTATTATATGTCTGACACTGTCGATACATTTGTAACGCAAATTAAACAGCGTTTCGAAGGATTATCGAACGATTGTTCTACGTCACACGGGATGGTGACGTTGGAAACTAACTCCAATAATTTGTTAAATATTTGTAAAGCGTTGCGTGATGAAGAAGAATTTTCATTTGAGCAACTTTCTGATTTGTGTGGTGTAGATTATGCCACCTATGGACAGACTGACTGGGAAACAAAAGATTCTAGCAGTACTGGATTTAGTCGTGGTGTCAGTCAAGGTGTATTCAAAGAAGAGCATATAGAGAACAAAACCCGATTTGCAGTGGTTTATCATCTGTTATCACTCAAACATAATCGAAGACTACGCCTACGGTGCTTACTCACTGGTGAGCCTCCGCGCATTGATTCCGTTATCTCAATCTGGGCTTCAGCTGACTGGTATGAACGAGAGGCATTCGATTTATTTGGAATTTTATTTGATGGTCATCCGGATTTACGCAGAATTTTGACAGATTATGGATTTATTGGTCATCCGTTTCGTAAAGATTTTCCACTTGTAGGTAATGTCGAGGTGCGTTACGACCCGGATAAACAGCGTGTAGTCTATCAACCGGTCACAATAGAAAATCGTGTGCTTGTGCCACGGGTGATTCGAGATGATAACTTTTATGGAAGTGGAGAGAGCGAGGGAGAAATAGACGATGCCTGAGATTCGTAACTTAACCATGAATTTCGGACCGCAACATCCTGCCGCGCACGGTGTGCTGCGTCTGGTGTTAGAGATGGATGGAGAAGTGATTGAACGCGCTGATCCGCATATCGGCTTGTTACATCGTGGCACCGAAAAACTGGCAGAAAGTAAACCCTATAACCAGAGTATTGGTTATATGGATCGTCTCGATTATGTCTCAATGATGTGTAATGAGCACGCCTATGTTGGGGCCATTGAAAAACTACTTGGTGTGACTCCTCCCATACGTGCGCAATACATTCGTGTGCTGTTTTCAGAAATTACTCGCATTCTTAATCATCTCATGTGGTTAGGTACTCATGGCCTGGATATCGGTGCTATGACCATATTTCTGTATTGTTTCCGTGAGCGTGAAGACTTATTGGATAGTTATGAAGCGGTTTCAGGCACGCGAATGCACGCAAGCTATTTCAGACCGGGCGGTGTTTATCGCGATTTACCGGAACGTATGCCACAGTACCAACCTTCCAAATGGCACAATGTTGAAGAAGTTAATCGACTTAATGAAAACAGGCAAGGCTCATTACTCGATTTTATTGAAAACTTTACTGAACGATTCCCTGGTTGTGTCGATGAATATGAAACGCTATTAACAGATAATCGTATTTGGAAACAAAGAACAGTTGATATTGGTATTGTTTCAGCAGAACGTGCCCTGCAACTTGGATTTACAGGCCCAATGTTACGCGGTTCCGGTGTGGAGTGGGACTTGAGAAAAAAGCAACCCTATGAAGTTTATGATCAATTAGACTTTGATATTCCGGTGGGTGTGACAGGTGATTGTTATGATCGTTATCTGGTACGCATAGAAGAGATGCGCCAATCAAACAAGATTATTAAACAATGTATTGATTGGTTACGTACCAATCCTGGTCCGGTCATTCTAGATGATCATAAATTATCTCCGCCACGAAGAGAAGAAATGAAAGATGATATGGAATCGTTAATCCATCACTTTAAATTATTTACTGAAGGTTATTGTGTACCGGAAGGTGAAGTTTATTGCGCGGTTGAACATCCCAAGGGAGAATTTGGTATCTATCTTATTTCGGATGGGGCAAACAAACCCTATCGCGTCAAAATCAGGGCGGCGGGTTTTGTACACCTCTCCGCGCTTAATGAAATGGTACAAGGTCATATGCTGGCTGATGTGGTGGCGGTGATTGGGACGCAGGATATAGTTTTTGGAGAAATAGATCGATGACGAAAACTGCGCCTTATCTTGAAAGAAAATTCTTGTTTTCAAAATTTGAGATAGTTAATGACTGATATTAATAACAATAAACTTTCTGCACATGCTCGTGAAGAGATCGAGCGTTGGATGGAAAAATATCCAGTCGATCAAAAACGTTCAGCTGTACTGGCGGCACTGTGTGAAGTTCAACATGAAAATAAGGGTTATTTGACAACTGATTTGATGGATGCGGTCGCCGACTACCTGGATATGCCGAAAATTTCTGTTTACGAGGTGGCCTCGTTTTATTCCATGCTGGAAACAAAACCAGTTGGACGCCATAGCATATCGGTGTGTACTAATATTTCCTGCATGTTATGTGGTGCCGATAATGTTGTTGAGTATGTTGAAAAAAAATTAGGTATTAAAACCGGTGAGTCTACTGAAGATGGTCTGTTTTACCTTAAACAGGAAGAAGAATGTCTGGCAGCATGTTGCGGTGGTCCAATGATGATGGTGGATCACATTTATTATGAAAATCTCACGCTTGAAAAGGTAGATGATATTTTAGATAAACTGGAGTGACTACTATATGACTCAAATGAATGAGGTCTGCTTCGCCACGCTACAGTTTGATGAACCCTGGACACTGGAAAATTATTATAATGTAGGTGGATATGAAGCATGGAAACGTATTATTAATGAAAAAATTCCACCAGATAAAGTGATTGAAGAGATCAAGGCATCCGGATTGCGTGGTCGCGGCGGCGCCGGTTTTCCAACAGGTCTCAAGTGGAGTTTTATGCCGCGGAATTATAATGGCCCTAAATATGTTGTTTGTAATTCCGATGAGAGTGAACCGGGGACATGTAAGGATCGTGACATCTTGCGTTATAACCCACATTCATTAGTTGAAGGTTTAGCCATTGCTTGCTATGCGATGGAAACAAAAGTCGCCTACAACTATATCCGGGGCGAGTTTATGGATGAACCTTATTTACGTTGTGAAAGCGCCTTAAAAGAAGCGTATGCAGAAGGCTACCTGGGCAAAAATATTCTGGGCTCGTCTGTCGAAATCGATGTTTATAACACGCTAGGAGCAGGGGCCTATATTTGTGGAGAAGAAACCGCTTTACTTGAATCACTGGAAGGCAAAAAAGGTATGCCCAGATTCAAGCCCCCTTTCCCGGCAAATTTTGGTCTTTATGGTCGACCCACAACAATAAACAACACCGAATCATTTGCATCAGTGCCTACAATTATCTGTAAAGGTGCGCAGTGGTTTGCCGAACGGGGGGTAGTAAATAGTGGTGGTACGAAATGTTTTTCAATCAGTGGCCATGTTAATAAACCGGGAAATTTTGAAATTCCATTGGGCACACCGTTCTCAACTCTACTTGAATTGGCCGGTGGTGTTCGTGATGGGTACCAACTCAAGGCTGTTATTCCAGGTGGCAGTTCCATGCCGGTACTTCGCGGTGAAGTTATGATGGAAACCAATATGGATTATGACTCCATTCAAAAGGCAGGTTCTATGTTAGGTTCTGGTGCAGTTATTGTAATGGACGATTCTACTTGTATGGTGAAAGTACTTGAAAGAATTTCACGATTTTATTATGCAGAATCCTGTGGTCAATGTACGCCTTGTCGGGAAGGTACAGGTTGGTTATATCGGGTTATTAAGCGCATAGAAGATGGACAAGGTCGATCTGAAGATTTAGATAAACTTGATGATGTTGCAAGCAAGATCGAAGGTCATACTATTTGTGCCTTTGGTGAAGCTGCTGCCTGGCCTGTTCGATCTTTTGTTAAGCAGTTCCGAGATGAATTTCAATATCACATCGATCATAAATGTTGTTTGGTTGGGAACAAAAAGAGTGAAGCAGCATGACGAATGACACTATTACTATTGAAGTTGATGGCCAACCATTTGAAGCGCGTAAGGGACAAATGCTAATTGAAGTAACTGACGCGAACAATATTTATATTCCTCGTTTTTGTTATCACCAAAAATTATCTATCGCAGCGAATTGCCGTATGTGTCTAATTGAAGTTGAAAAGGCACCGAAACCTTTACCAGCCTGTGCTACACCGGTAATGGATGGTATGAAAGCATTTACTAAATCACCCAAGGCTATCAGTGCACAAAAGGCAGTCATGGAATTTTTACTGATTAATCATCCCTTAGATTGTCCCATCTGTGATCAAGGTGGTGAATGCGAATTGCAAGATTTAGCCATGGGCTTTGGTCGTGGTATCTCTCGCTACCAGGAGAAAAAACGCGTTGTTAAAGATAAAAATATAGGTCCATTAGTACAAACTGATATGACGCGTTGTATTCATTGTACGCGATGTGTTCGTTTTGGTGATGAAATTGCTGGGTTACCGGAATTGGGTGCGACAGGACGTGGCGAACAAATGGAGATCGGCACCTATATTGAAAAAAGCATGGTGTCTGAAATGTCAGGGAACGTTATTGATCTTTGTCCTGTTGGCGCGTTGACATCCAAGCCATTTCGTTTTTCTGCACGAACTTGGGAAATGACACAACGAGACAGTATCGCTCCCCATGATGCAGTGGGGTCTAACATTCATATCCATACAACAGGTAATTATGTAAAACGTGTTGTTCCTGCAGAGAATGAACAAATTAATGAAGTCTGGTTGTCTGATCGTGATCGGTTTAGTTATGAAGGGTTATACAATAATGCTCGATTACTAGCACCCATGATCAAACAAAATGGTGAATGGAAAGAGACTGATTGGGAAACTGTACTCGCATTTGCAAAAGATCAACTACAGGCAGTAATAAATTCAGACAGTGCTGATCAAATAGGCGCATTAGCATCACCTACATCAACATTGGAAGAACTTTATTTACTGCAAAAATTGATGCGAGGTATTGGTTGTCCAAATATCGATCATCGTTTACGCCAACGAGATTTCAGTGATCAAGATGATGCACCTGTTTTTCCCTGGCTGGGGCAATCAATTGCAGAACTTGAACAACTGGAGACTGTTTTACTCGTAGGCAGCAATGTGCGCAAAGAACAGCCAATTATTAATCACCGGCTACGCAAGGCAGCGATGCGAGGATGTGAAGTTTCTGTAGTCAATACACTGGACTATGATTTTAATTTTAATCTGTCCCATAAATTTATATCGTCACCGGCAGATCTGCCAAGCACACTTGCTGCAATTCTCAAAGCCATAAACGAATATGCAACAAAACCACTTGATGACGCAATACTGAAGTTAATTAATTCCATTGATGTATTAGAAAAACACAAGATTGTTGCAAATCAGCTTATGGAATCTGAAAAGGGGACCATATTAATTGGTAACCTTGCAACAGCACACCCTGAATTTTCAACAATCAGGGCGTTGGCAGGTGAAATTGCGAAATCAACCAATATTTCATTGGGTTATATAAGCGAAGCAGCTAATACCAGTGGTGCCTGGCTAAGTGGCGTATTACCACATAGGGAACCCGCTGCTGTAAAAGCTGAAAATACAGGATTTGATGCCTATTCAATGT
>CAZCXC010000235.1:0-6228 GCA_964502505.1 uncultured Enterobacteriaceae bacterium | reverse complement strand
AAATTGATATAGAAAGAATAACTAATGTAATTATTGTCAGCCCGCTATTAACAAGGTCAACTTGCAATGATTTTTCTTTGGAATCAGGCATTTTTACTATCCTTCAAACTCAGGAAGTTGTTTGCTTTTGTTCCCCTGTATAACGCTACCAATATCTGCTTTCCCTAGGTTTTTTCATGGAAAATAAAGGCATCAAAAATTGAGCAATAATTTTAATTAGTCGCGACTAATTAAAAAAGATATAACGAGTCATGCTTCATGGGCTTCAATTAAACAAATGTATATGAGTATCGGCCTAGCTTCAACCTAGGAACCGCAATTGGGTGTGGATAGGTGGTAAAATCTCAATAATGGTCATCATGTTACCCATTATTTGTAGCGGCCAACTGCGGTTTCTATGATAATAATCATGTGAAGGTAAAATAAACACTACAACTTTATACATTAACAACATAAATATTTATGGATATTCTGAGACTAATCATTGTTTGCCCCGTTTTTAACGACTGGGAGTCGTTTTCTAAATTAGTCAATAATATTGACAATACCTTATCAGCTAAAAATATAGATATTTCTATTTTAGCTGTAAATGATGCATCGACAGAAAAAATTTTAATTGATAAAGGAGAATTTTTAAAAGACCTAAATGTTGTAAATGCTATTGAAGTTCTTCACTTAAATTGTAATTTGGGACACCAACGTGCAATTGCAGTCGGTCTTGCAGATCTGGTTGCACGTAAATCATTCGATGTTGTAGTCGTTATGGACTCCGACGGGGAAGACCGTCCGGAAGATCTCCCTGCATTGTTAGATGAATATAACCGTGGTTCGGATAGAATTATAGTGGCACGCCGCGATAAACGTTCTGAAGGTAATATATTTAAGATTGGATATTGTATTTACAAATTGTTGTTTCGGATTATGACAGGCAAACAGATATCGTTTGGCAATTTTTGTTTGATTCCATCAGCGATATTGAAGAGTCTTGTTTATATGGATAACCTTTGGATTCATTTACCAGCTACTATTTTACGTTCACGATTTCCGATCGTAATGGTTTCAACAAAACGAGGTAAACGTTATGTTGGAGATCCGAAAATGAACATGCATTCACTTGCGCTATTAGGTTTAAGTGCGTTCTCGGTATATAGTGATGTTGTACTTTTACGTACACTATTTGCATTGTTATCTATGAGTATATTTACTGTGATTGGCATCGGAATAGTTACTCTTATATGTTTTTTTACAGATTTAGTCATCCCCGGATGGACATTGGGTGTTGTTGGTTTGTTGGCTGTTATCATTGTCCAGTTCTTTGTGATTTCTATCTTTGTTCTTTTAATAATATTGGCCAATAGATCACAGAGAACCTTTATTCCTGCAAAACACTATTCAGATTTTGTTTTGAAACTAGATGTTATTTTCCAGCGATAATTGTTCTGATGAATCCGGGCACCGAATTAGATCTCTTCAGCCATGCGACCAACTGAAAGGTTTATTGGATGAACTTACAAAGTGCGTAAATCGATATTGGGGATATGGAAACGAAAAGGAATTGAAACATGTCGTACATACCATCTCCAAAAATTAAAACAGTGTTTGTAAGGGCAAAAGGTCAGATGATTTAAGATAATGGAAACAAATGAGCAAATAAAATATTTTGATCGATTTCTACCTGTCATCTGCTTTATAAGTTCTATAATTATCTTCCATTTAATATTTAATGAGTTTTTCCCTAACCGGAACAAAGGTATTGGTATTGACTATTCATATTTTCTCCCAAATTTACTAAATGGATACTATTGGTATCAAGCAAATGGAGTATTTGAAATTCCTTGGTTCACCCCGGCATTTTGTGGTGGTGTGCCATTTCTACCGAATCCACAATCAACGTATTATTCGTTCCCACAATTTCTCACCCTTTTTATTGATCCGTTACGTAGTGTTTATGCAACATTTATAATCTTTGCATCATTGGGATTTGTCGGCTTTTATTTATTGCTTCGTAATAAATTTAATACAACATCACTAGTAGCCTCGTTTGGTGCGATCTTGTTTTTATTTAATGGTTTTTATACGCACCGTCTTATTATTGGTCATCTTACATATCATTCTTTTATGCTGATTCCATTGATTGCTTATTGCCTTTTACGATCACAATCAAATATGGAGAAGAGCACCAGGCTGGAAAATTTATTTTTCATATTATTAGCAGGTGTATTAATATCCTATATGTTACATTCGGGCGCAGCTAATTTTATTGTTCCAGCACTTTTATCTGTGGTCGGTATCTGCTTGTTTTTTGAAATCCAAATCGAAGTAAGATCTAAAATCTGGATGAATTTAATGGTTGCTGGCTTGATCGCTGTTTGTTTATCAGCTACCAAGTTGACCTCTGCGATCTATTTCATTAGTAGTTTCCCCCGGGATCAGTACCTTCTACCGGGCATAGACGGATTTTGGAAATCATCATTATTTTTAATTCAGGTATTATCCTTTTCAGAATTCAGTAAGTCGGCAACAGAATATTTGGTCAATTTCCCATTGTTATTTCAGCGACATGAATTTGAGTTCAGTATTACATTCGTTCCATTCTTTGTTCTGTTTATTTATATAATCCAGATTATAAAAGATCGGTTTTTATTACATACATGGCCAAGCCCGAATTGGAATCGGCATCAAAAATTTAAATTAATAATATTAGGCTGCATATTGCTATTACCAGTTATTCTTAATACGTATACACCTGCCTGGAATACATTCTTAAAAGATTTGCCCTATATTAAAAATAGTAGTTCTTTAATACGCTGGATAGCTATTGACATTCCGCTCATTATTTTGATTTCTTCTGTCGCTCTTGACTCAATTAAGCATCAATATATTAGATACACTACCTTCATACTTGGCATGGTTATTATTATCGTACTCAACACCATAAATGATCGTACTTATTATCATGAACAATCATATAACTATAGTGCTATAAACAAGGCTTACTTCAATGCTAGGCAGTCAGGGAGAATCCCAAGTATAAAGTATATTGGTGCTTTTGTTGACGAAAATAATCAATATGAAATAAGCATTATAGGAGGTAATGATCTAATGGTTCATGGAATATCGCAATTAGCATGTTACGAAGCTATATTCGGATATCGATTAGAGAAATTTCCTATTGGTAGGATACATACTGGTGACGTAATGAGTGAGAAAGATGGATTTCTCAATATCAGGGATCCTTCCTGCTATGTATTTGGAGAAGAAAATTATTGTAATCCGGGTGATCATTTCTTGGTTGAAGATAAAGAAAAAGTAGAAGCGTTTGTCCGCTATAAACCTTTTGTTTTCGGTATTCCATTCTGGCAAATTACAGCAAATTGGATAAATGTTTTTGCTTTACTTTATGTTTTGCTAATATCGATACTTTATGCTCGGCATAAGATCGCCAATTATACTAGGGCTGAAACTTAAGTAAGTTTCAGTTTTCATTTTGTTTGCTGTGTTGTTAGAGAGCATGGAGTTGATATTAATAAGCCGGGGCTTATATCCATGCTTATTTAAAGTCTATGTGTGCAATATTTTAATATTTGGTAATAGGTCTCAGAAGGTTATTAGAAATGACACATAGACGAGTACTTTGACAGAATACTGGTACTGCGCCCGTTTTATTTTTTGTGGGTGAGTAATGCAATAACAATAAGAATTTTCTAATTTCTAATAGAAAAGGATTTGATTCTAAACATTAGGCATAATCTTTTGAATATGACCAAGCTCCCAAAACAAATTTATATAAAGGATGAATGGTTTCATCTTTTAGTTGTATTCATGGTGATTTTTGTGGTTTATTTTTGGAGTGCTCCCCGTACAGTGGTGCTGGAGGATGATGGGATCTTCATATTAGCGGCTTATTTTAATGGCATTGCCCATCCTCCGGGTTATCCTTTGTATACCTTGCTAGGACATCTTGCGACTTATCTGCCTTTCGGAAGTGTCGCTTTTCGTGTACATCTTTTAAGTGCATTTTTGGGTGCGCTTGCATGTGGCTGTCTTTGGTGGTTTAGTCGCCTAATCATGCCGGGGAAGCTGTTTGCTTATACAGCAAGCTTTGCATATGGTCTGTCAAATATATTTTGGTCACAGGCAATTATTGCCGAAGTATATATTCTGAATGTCTTATTGTTCCTGCTCTTATTGATATTGGTAATAAATTACAATGTTAAACAAAGCAGATCACTATTGCTGATAACAGCATTTGTTTATGGGCTTGCGTTGAGTAATCACTGGCCACTCATTATTTTATCCACACCTATGTTGTTATGTATCCTGTGGCCAGCGCGTAGACAGCTAATCAGGCATTTTCCTGTGGCTATACCATTTATTCTATTAGGGTTATCTCCTTATCTGTGGATGGTGATACGCTCGCAGATGGATCCAGTTATTAGTTTTAATGGTCCCATCAACAGTTTTCATGATTTTCTGTTTACAGTTAGTCGTGAAAATTATTCTTCTGTCGTTACCAGTCCCAGTGCAGGATGGTATGATAAATTACTCTTCGCCAGTTTTGTGCTCAAAGAGACTGCTCGGCAGTTCGGAATTGTTGGTATTGCCTTTGCTATCCTTGGTTTCTTATTTCAGTGGCGATATTGGTCCAGGTTGTTATGTTCTGCGTTAATTTTAGGCTATTTAGGTAATACATTTTTTCTTATCGGATTACTGAATTTTGATTATGATTTGTTGCATCGGGTAATTTTCCGGGTTTATCCTTTGATTGCTTATCTTGTTATCGTGTTGTGGGTTGCACTGGGTGTTTATATAACCTCCGAGGCATTAGTTAAACACAATATAATTACAGCACACCGATGGTATATGCATGTAGGGTTATTTATTCTGGTTGTTGGTGTCGCATTTGCTGAAAATCTACCTGACAATTTCAGGGCCAAAGATTTCTGGGCGCAAGATTATGCACGTGTAATCCTCGGATCTCTCGAAGAGAATGCCATACTATTCAGCAGTGGTAGTTTTATGACTGGCCAGGTGGGTTATCTACATTTGGTTGATGGTATGCGGCCTGATGTAGCTTTGTATAATGAGCATGGTCTGGTATTTTCAAATCGGTTATTTAGAGCACACAAAGTTGAAAGAAGTGAGGCTGAGTATTTAATAAAAAATTACATAGATACAACAGATCGACCAATCTATTACGCTGATAAAGATTTTCCCAATCATTATGGCGCGAATGATTATGGTCTTTATCAGCGTGTAGATAAGCAGCTGTCAGATAGAGAGCAAGTTACTATTGCTGATCCATTAATCACAAGATAATTTTATCATCTCATGCAAGCTGGGAAACCAGTTGATCCGTGGGAAACCATACATTATCGAATAATGATGAGAAATTTTTGTCGGGTATTGGCCAGCCTGCATGAATTGGGAGAGCAGACAGAGCAAATGTCAGGTTGGTTGGCAAACTATTGTAATCACTACTATGGCAATCTGGCATATATTGATGTTCTATTAGATATCGAAAAAAAGAATTATGAGCATGTTAAGCGATTATTGGATTCTGCCGTATCGATGAGAGAGCAAAGTATTACCAAAGGCGATTCAGCAACACCAGAATATTACCGTGGTAAGATGCTATTACGCCAAGGTGATACTAAAGGTGCTATACAGAGTTTCCAGCATGCAATTGAGCGCTGGCCGCACCCGCAAAATCCGGCAGTTGAACGATTAAAAGCAATCTCAAGTGAAGAAAAAAAATCTTCTTAAATCAAGAACACCATATCTTCATTGGGTGTATTTATTCACTGTTATAATCACATTCTTGTTATTTATAATTTTTATTGATGCGGAATTACTTGTACTTGATAACGTACATTCTTATAAAGATACTATTAAATTATACGTTGATAAACATAGTATTATTTCGAAGATTTTGTATTGTATTGTCTTTATAATAATTGTGGCGTTCGCGCTTCCTTTAACTGCCACATTAGTTTTAATTTCTGGTTATCTGTTTGGTTATTTTGGTCTTATCATTGCGATTGTTTCTATGGTGGCCGGATCAATTATTACTTATTACTCCTTACAGATAATAACAGACAGTTTACTAAAAAAGAGAGCAATGCCATATTTACAAATTTCACGTGAGTACTTCAAAAAAAATGAATTGCTTTATTTAACATGCCTGCGGATGTTTCCATTAGTTCCATTTCCAGTTGTAACTGCGAT
>CAZCXC010000234.1:0-1938 GCA_964502505.1 uncultured Enterobacteriaceae bacterium | reverse complement strand
TAGTAATTTCTTCAGTATCACTTGCAGAGCCTTTAATTTCTGAAGAATATGAGTACTACTATGTTAACCCAAATACTCGTGCAGTTTATAGCCAGTTTGCAACATCGTAGGATGAGATTGATCACTCACAAACTTATTACCTATGAAAAGTAACTATTATACGGTCAAAGCAGTATATCAATATTTACATCTATAATATGCCCGCTTGCGCTGGAAAGCAGATGTTCATAATATTTGGCTGTAGTGACTGAAAAGATTACAAAGAAATACAGACCGTTATCAACTTTTAAATCATTTATAAACTACGCCCATTGGGTCATTGGAGAACCAGGCAGGTTGAAAATTGCAGATCATGTCTCTGAATGGCTAATATCTAACACGACAAGCAGTTACCGAGGAAGCCAGAGCCAAGGCACGACGCCGGTAACGGCCGTTCTTGCGCTCCATGCGCACACGGCATTAGTGCTTCCTTGCACGTCACCTGTCCCCTATTATTCTTATTATGTATCTGCATGTCGCCGCTTAAGCTTTGAGAAAATAGGTAACTCCCAGGGCCTGATAGCAATCATTAAACCAGTATTAACCCGTGCGTCTGCCGAAAGCCTCGCATCATCATACTGAAATGATGTGAATTCTCTTGCAAGCATTTCAACTTTACTTCGTAATATCTCTACAGAAACTCTTGATAACATGCCATTCTTAAACAACCTGATTTCACCATAGTGTGTGAAATGTGATTCCAGAAATTTGCTTTGTGCTACTTTTTCAAAAAACTTTTCTATTGGGCCACGAGGCAACCACCTGAAATCTTTTGATACCATCTGTCGAATTCTGTTATTTGGTAGCAGTTGTATTAATCCGAGCTTGTCTAGACGAGCGAGATATTTGACACATTCTGGCTCGCTGAATTTGTAATAGCTGATGATTTCTTCAAACGTCCAGTTACTTTGAGTACATATGGCTATCAGCAGGAATTTCAAATCTGATACCAGTTCTTCTTCCTGTTCCGGAGTCAGATTGCTTATTCTATGCTGATCTTCATCGACCAATCTGACTAGATCAGTAAAATTCAGATTGACCATAGAGCAAATAGATTCCAGTCTTTCAATTGTGAAGTGCTGTTTTGCAAACATTCTTTTTACGCTTGCTTCACTAAGGTCTAGCTCATCTGCGATATCTGCATAGGTAACCATATGAAATTTAAGAGCCCTCTTTAACATATCAACAACTAATTTAGTCTCCATAGCTGGACACCTCCTTAGAGAAATCTACTGGTCCCGGAATCGTCAAAGTATCAAAACTTTATACTTTTGGGATTAGTAAGTTAGACATTATTTATTATAGTTTAATTATTTGGTTTTTGTGTCTAGCCTCTGCATTAACTTAATTGTTAACGGAGACTAGAAAATGAAACATTCAATATTTAATAAATTAGTTCGAAGCATAGTAAGCACAATGTTGCTACTCATGGTTGCTCAACCAGTACTAGCACAAGGTGGTTTAGACATAGGAATATTAACTTGTAAAAGCGTCCCTTCCACTCGACTCAATTACATCTTCCACTCAAATACAGTCGTAGACTGTATATTTGCACACTCATCGGGTAAGGAGCGATACATGGGTGAGATGGGCATGAGCATTGGTATTGATCTCCAACAAAAGAGCAATGCGCAAACAGTCTTTACTGTAATCGCTGTTTCAAGTGACACACGGACTGAAGCATATTCTCTTGAAGGGACTTATGTCGGTGGCAAGGCTTCCGCAGCCCTGGGAATTGGTGTAGGCACGTCAGTCATGTTTGGTGGTGGTGATAAAAATATCAGTTTGCAGCCAATAGCCGTCGAGACCAGTACTGGTCTGGGCGCGGCATTAGGGATCGGTTATCTGACGCTTGTCCCGGATGAGGAGTCTTGATCTTGACTAGACAAATCATTTTTA
>CAZCXC010000233.1:0-2188 GCA_964502505.1 uncultured Enterobacteriaceae bacterium | reverse complement strand
GTGTACGATTGTTTTTCTGTTTACTGGCTTCATAGTAAGCCTGTTGAATTGGAGAATGAGGTACATCCTTGGCAATATTTCCATCTATTTGTTGAAGCGACTGAAAATAGTCACGCCATTCATTTTCAACATTGGCCGGGTCAGCCAGAAAAGCTTCATAAAGATCTTCGATAAACCAGGCGTTGCCACTATAAAGGTATGATGGTCTTACCTTATCCATGCAATTACGTCCTAATAGTTGGTTTTTAATGATTTTATCAGCATCATGGATAAAGGATATATTTTTTATTTTTAATTTATGATTAAAAAAATATCCATGATTCTCAATAACTAATAGCGATTTGTTTAAGTCGTTTTCGAGATTATTCTTACAAGTCCAGATGATTAGAGTGTTTTGTTATAAAGCATAGCTCGTTTTTCACTGCTAGCATATGAAACTGCCTTGCTGCAATGCCATAAAGGACGGTATCCTACGGAAAATAAATAAGAGTCACTAAAATAATAAAGCTGTTCAGGGAGGGTTTTTAATGTCTGACACCGTTACCATTATTGATAACAAAACCGGTAAACAGATGGAGTGTCCCGTCATCTGTGGGGCCTATGGTGCGCCAGTAATTGATACAAAATCACTCTATCGAGAGCTGGGGATGTTCACCTTTGATCCCGGCTTCGTCACAACCGCCGCATGCCGTAGTGCAATTACTTACCTGGATGGTGAGCAAGGCATACTTCTACATCGTGGCTATCCTATTGAGCAATTAGCAGGGCAAAGTAGTTACCTTGAGGTGTGTTATCTCTTGCTTTATGGTGAATTGCCCACAAAACAGCAATTTGATACCTTCCGGGAAGATCTAAACAGACGCAACTTGGTGCATGAGCATCTGGAGCGGTTTTACTCAGGTTATCTTTATGATGCTCACCCAATGTCGATGTTAGTTGGTGTAACAGGTGCTTTATCGTCTTACTACCATGAAGCGATGGACATTAATGATCCTGAAGATCGTGATCTTACGGCAAAACGTGTTATTGCCAAGATGCCAATATTGGCTGCGCATTGTTACAAGCACTCTGTCGGTCATCCTTTTGTTTATTCACGAGATGATCTGGGTTATGTCGAGAATTTTTTAAATATGATGTTTTCATTACCTAATCGGGCCTACATTCCCAATGAAACAGCAATTAATGCGTTTAACCTGCTGTTAATTTTGCACGCCGATCATGAACAAAACGCTTCAACATCAACTGTCAGGTTATCGGGTAGTGCAGAGGCCAATCCGTTTGCTTGTATTGCGGCGGGCATTGTTACTCTATGGGGAAGGGCGCATGGTGGTGCTAATGAAGCAGTACTTAAGATGTTGGATGAAATTGAAGATACAAAAAATATTCCAAAATTTATAGCAAGGGCAAAAGATAAAGATGATCCTTTCCGCTTAATGGGATTTGGACATCGTGTTTATAAAAATCACGATCCAAGAGCGATGATAATCCGTAAAGCATGTCATGATCTACTCAAGGAAATTGATACCATTGATCAACCTCTGTTTGATATTGCAATGGAGCTGGAAAATATTGCGTTGAAAGATGATTATTTTATTGAACGTAAACTTTACCCCAATGTTGATTTCTATTCTGGAATTATCCTGAAAGCCCTGGGTATACCCACAACCATGTATACAGTCATGTTTGCGTTAGCTAGATCGGCTGGCTGGATAGCACAATGGTTAGAGATGATGGAAGATCCTGATTTTCGTATCGGGCGACCACGACAACTCTATATCGGTGCTAAAAAACGTGATTATGTGCCGATGGAAGAACGCAGTTAAACAGGTCTTCAATCAATAAAAAATACATTGGAAAATAAAATGAAATCACCTGTACGTGTCGCAGTCACCGGCGCAGCCGGTCAGATTGGTTATTCACTTTTATTTAGAATTGCAGCAGGTGAAATGTTGGGCAATGATCAGCCAGTTATTTTTCATTTATTGGAAATTACGCCTGCATTAAAAGCACTGGAAGGCGTCGTCATGGAGATTGATGATTGTGCTTATCCATTAGTCGCAGGATATGTATTAAGTGATGATGCCAATGAAGCATTTAATGATATCGACTATGCATTATTGGTTGGCGCAAAACCACGAGGACCGGGGATGGAACGTAGTGATTTATTGGAAGCCAATGGCGGCATCTT
>CAZCXC010000232.1:0-10820 GCA_964502505.1 uncultured Enterobacteriaceae bacterium | reverse complement strand
CTTGAATAAAATACATCAAAAAATGTTTGACCAATTATCCCAGTTTGGTGGAAACATAGATGCTATTTTTTTCTGTCCGCATGGCCCAAGGCAAGGTTGTGAATGCAGAAAACCAAAACCAGGTTTATTAAATGCTATTTCCTCACGCTTACATATTTCACTCAATGATGTACCACTTGTCGGTGATAATATAAGTGACATCGAAGCAGCCCAATCTGTGAATGCAAAACCAATACTAGTCCGCACTGGTAAGGGTCAAAAATTAATTGATGAAAATAAAGTTCCCGACAATGTGCCTGTTTATAGCAATCTGGCGGCGGTTGCAGATGCTCTAATAACGAGTAAATAAAAAGTATGTTGCTATGCCGCGCACTCTTGTTTTACTTGGGGATGACCTTGGTAACCCTGATTGTTTCACCTATATCAATTATCTTATATCCATTACCATTTAAATTGCGCTATGCCTTTGTTTCACGTTGGGCCGTATTTAATATATGGTGGTTAAAGCTTACTTGCGGTCTCACACATACTGTTGAAGGTTTGGAAAATATTCCTGACTCACCCGCCATCATTATGTGTAAGCACCAATCTGCATGGGAAACGTTTGTTCTTCAACAGATTTTCCCCGCACAGGCATGGATATTGAAGCGTGAATTACTTTGGATTCCTATCTATGGTTTGGGTTTGGCAACCTTACAACCTATTGCCATTGATCGCGGTTCGGCGGTCAAATCACTTCGCCAAATTGTTAAACAAGGTTGTGAAAGACTTGCACAGGGGATCTGGGTTGTTATTTTTCCTGAAGGATTACGTGTTGCACCGGGAGAAAGAACAAAATATTTACCAGGTGGCGGGTTACTTGCAGAAAAATCAGGTTTTCCAATTGTCCCAATTGCCCATAATTCAGGTTATTTCTGGCCATGTAATAGCCTTATAAAAAAACCAGGCACCATTAACATGATCATTGGCCCACTCATTGAAACAGAGGGTAAATCAGCGAATGATATAACAGCGGAAGTTGAAGAATGGATTGAATCGACGATAGAAAAACTGCCTGCTCCAGAAAACGCGGCATAAAATACATAATTTCCTGTAGACAACCATTTTTATCTACGTGTACTCTGTCCACTTCGTGGTTTACTGACACTAGAGGAGATTGAAATGTTGCTAACCACACTTGAATTTGTCCCTGGTAAAACAATTACAAAGCACCTTGGTTTGGTACAAGGGAGTACCGTTCGATCCAAGCATGTGGGTCGAGACATGATGGCAGGACTAAAAAACATCTTTGGTGGTGAATTGAAGGGTTATACAGAACTTCTCAACGAAGCGCGTGAAGAAGCCATCGAACGTATGAAGCAACAGGCCAGTTCAGTGGGTGCCAATGCCATCCTTAACATCCGTTTTTCAACATCGTCTATCACTCAAGGTGCATCTGAACTTTATACCTATGGCACGGCTGTCGTGTTGGAATAAAGTATGGAATATTTTGATCTCATAATATTTGTTGCCCTGTTGTTTTTGGGTTTTATCTTTGGGCAATTGCTGGAACAAAATCATTATCGTTCAATACGTAAACGTGAAGCCTGGTTACGTGCGATACCCGTAATTGCCAGTAAAAAGCTCCCTGATTCTTTTCAACCATGCACTACCGATCTGGTGGCAGGTAATGTAGTCATCTCTGTTGATTTCTTCAAAAAATTTGTCGCTGGCCTACGTACATTAGTAGGAGGGCGAATAACAAGTTATGAAAGCCTGCTCGATCGGGCCCGTAGGGAAGCCTTATTGCGCATGAAAATACAGGCCAAAACCCTTGGGGCTACTTATGTTTTCAATGTAAAAATGGAGACATCATCAATATCAAAAGGACAAAATAACAGTATTGGTTCAATCGAAGTGCTGGCCTACGGCACAGCAATTATACAAAAAAAACAACCCGATCTATCAATGCCAGAGGATATTCCCAGCAGTATGAATTTACGCCCAAAAATATAATAGGCTAATCTGTAATGGGTAAATTGATTGCAGCTTTTATTGTTATTGGTGGTATTTTAATAATTCGCGCGATGATCACCCAACACCTAATCCAGTGTTAATAACTATAGGTTTATTCTTTTTCATCATAGCGTTCATTTTATTTTTCAAAGAAATTAAAAAAATTTAACCCGAAATGGAGTACATTAATCCTGAAATACCTGAAGGGATCAACACCACAAAAGAACATCCGTTAAAAGAATTTTTTATTCTTACGATTGGTGTGCTGGGAGCAATTGTTATAGCCGTTATCATTTTGAGTCTGCTGGCAGAGAAACTAGCTGTTTATGTTCCCTTCTCGGTTGAACAACAACTTATTCCAGATAATTTTTTTACAGAAATCGAAGAAAACAACAATGAAGCGGCAAATTATTTACAGGGGATTTCTGATCAATTAGCACGTCAAATTGAACTCCCGGAAGACATGCAGTTCATGATTCATTATTCTGATTCATCCATCGAAAATGCCTACGCTACCCTGGGAGGAAATATTTATATTTATCAAGGTTTACTGGACCTGCTACCGAATGAAAATGCTGTGGCCATGGTAGTTGCCCATGAAATGTCACATGTTTATCACCGACATCCAATAATAGCGATGGGACGTGGTGTTGTTATTGGATTGTTATTGTCTGCTATCTCCGGCCTAAGTGGCGATATGTTTGTTGGACAAGTAGTCGGTGATGCAGGGGTGCTGACCTTGCTGACCTTTAACCGTGATCAAGAAAGAGAAGCTGATCGTACTGCACTGGAAATGCTAGTAAAACACTATGGTCATGTGGAAGGCGCAGATGAGTTATTTAAACTGTTACATGATAGGCAAACTGATGAATATGAACCCCTATTATTTCTCAGCACACATCCTCTAAGTGATGAACGAATTGTAAATATAGACAAATACGCAAATGAAATGGGTTGGACATTGATAGGAGAGACGACACCCTTGCCCGATTTTATGCAGACTCATAAATCATCAGAAAAATAATTAACAGCAAGACCGGTTATCTTCCCTATTAACATGAATTCCACCTTTGGTTTCTATCGCTGAACGCCTTGTGCCGCTCGGTGCGCACCAGGGCCTAGATTTTTGATCTTTTGTCGGCGCAATCCCAATAAAATCTTCATGATGCGGTCCCTCGGTTAAAAAATTAAAAGTACGTTCACATACAGCCATACGCTCGCCACGAAAGTACTCATGGCCATCGTCATCTTTAATATAGGAATATGGACCCCGATAAATAACAGCATGGCCTTTATCGATACATTCACTCCCTTTCCCCTTGGTAGCGGTCACCGTAACTGAACGGAACTCTATTCCTTCAACTATTTGCCAGGGGTCTGACGACCATTGATCCAAGTTAACTGCATGGAATCTCATTTCTGCAAACACTTGCAAAAATTCATTTTCTTCAAACGCGCCGGAAATGCAACCGCTCCATAATTTTTCATCTTCTTTAAGATGTTGAGGTATCGGTTCATCACTTACGATATCGGAAATAGCGATCCGACCTCCGGGTTTTAATACTCTATAAATTTCACTAACAAGTTGCTTTTTTTGTTCATCATCAACAAGGTTCAAAACACAATTAGATATCACCAAATCTACAGAATTATTTTCGATTAACGGCTTACTTTCTCTTTGTTGTTTCTTCCATTGCTCAAATTGCCACATACTGTTCGCATCGTTCACTGGATTGTCAGATAACCAGTTTTCCATTGCATCAATATCTAATGCCAAATCCTGAATCAGACCCTTTACAAATTTGACACGTTCACCTCCTAACTTTTCTGCCATCTCTTCTTGATACTTACGTGCTAATGCCAGCATATCATCATTTATATCAATGCCTTTGACTTTGCCATACTCTCCTACAAGTTGGGCTGCCATATAACATATCTTGCCGCTACCACTGCCTAAATCCAGCACAATATCACCTGTCTGGACATAACGTGATGGATCACCACAACCATAATCCTTTTCAATGATTTCCTGTGGTAATATTTTAAGCAGATCAGCATCGTAATCAACCGGACAACATAGCGCTGCCTGCTTCTGTTTCACTCCCTCTGAATAACGTGACAATACTGCAGATCTAACAGTCATAATTCACTCCTACTCATATTTTGTATAGGTTGTAATAATAATGATGAGAACTTTTGATATTCTTCATCCCGGAATTCCCTTAACCCAATTGTCATGCCCGTATGGCCTGACTCGGGTTGTGCTCGATAAGTACGAAATAGCCTGTCCCAACAAGTCAAAAAATTACCATAATTACTATCAGTCTCCCTGCGTAATATAGAATGGTGTACACGGTGTACATCGGGCGTCACGATGATCCATCTTAACAATGCATCAATCTTTACGGGTATCTTAACATTGCTGTGATTAAAAATAGATGCTCCGTTTAGAATGATTTCATAAACAATCACAGCGATAACGGGTGGCCCAAGAATAGCTACACCCAACATTTTAATTAGCATAGACAAGATAATTTCTAATGGATGAAAACGGATCCCGGTGGTTGAATCTATCTCAAGATCAGTATGGTGCACACGGTGCAAACGCCAAAACCATGGAACAAAATGAAACAAGACATGTTGCAGATAGATCAACAAATCTAACAATACAATGGAAAGAAAAAACTTGGCAGAGAGAACCATATTGAGATTATTCATCAAACCCATTCCCTGAGCCTGAACAAGCATGGCAATTTCAACTATGGCAACAGGAAATAACAGCCTTACCACAACCACATCAGTCAGAACAATCGAAAAATTTGTACCCCAGCGTTTTTGCTTAGATAAGCTTGATACCCGTCGTGAAAAAAAGAGTTCCAACACCATCATTGTTCCGAGCATAGCCATAAATATGCCAAAACGAAAGCTCGCTTGATGTGAGATTAGGAAATCGTGCATTTGACTAATAAGAGCAATACATGTTCAAAATAGTTGACTAAAAATAGAATATGGAGTTCAACGCGTTATAATACTAGCTTATTAAATCAAACAAAAAAATTGAATCAACAATATGTCACATAAAAGTCCAGTAGGATACTTTCCAAACACGCGCATGCGACGGATGCGAAGTGACGATTTTTCACGCCGACTTATGCGTGAAACATATCTATGCGTTGATGACTTGATCTATCCCCTGTTTATTATGGAAGGCAAAAACCAACGTGAAAAAATTGATTCCATGCCAGGAATTGAAAGAGTCACAACTGATGAGCTTTTAAAAGAAGCCGAAGAATGTCTTAATCTGGGAATACCTGCTATTGCCTTGTTTCCGGTAATAACAGGCGAAAAAAAATCAGAGGATGCGAATGAAGCATATAATTCAGATGGATTACTTCAAATAGCAGTCCGAACTCTGAAAGAAAAATTTCCCGACTTGGGAATCATAACAGATGTCGCACTTGATCCTTTTACTACGCATGGCCAGGATGGCCTGATTGATGAACATAACTACGTTATTAATGATGCTACGATTGAAGTGTTGGTTAAACAAGCATTGTCACATGCAGATGCGGGTGTAGACATTGTTGCTCCATCAGACATGATGGACGGTCGCATTGGCGCAATTCGAAGCGCCTTGGAATATGCTAACCATGTTAATACAAAGATCCTGGCTTACTCTGCCAAGTATGCCTCAAGCTTTTATAGCCCCTTTCGTGATGCCGTTGGTTCTGCCACCAATCTAGGTGATGCTGATAAATACAGTTACCAGATGGACCCTGCAAATACGAATGAAGCACTCAGGGAGGTTGCTTTAGATATTGAAGAAGGTGCAGATATCGTCATGGTTAAACCTGGTCTTCCCTACCTGGATATTGTCCATCGTGTTAAAAATGAGTTTGGTGTACCCACATTTGTCTATCATGTCAGTGGTGAATACGCCACGCTAAAAGCTGCTGCACAAAATGGTTGGCTGGATGAACGTGCTGTCGTTCTGGAATCACTTATTGCCTGTAAACGAGCAGGGGCAGATGCCATACTTTCTTATTATGCAAAACAGGTTGCTCATTGGCTAAATACAGACTGATTTTTTTTGCATGGGAAAGGAAACAAGATTAGATCAAGATCGTCGGGATATTTTGCGTTATGGTTTGTGGGGTATAGGTGCATTTATTGGACAATATTTTTTTCCAGTTAATAGTTATGCAGAAACTGCATTATCGGAGAGATCATTTACCGAAAAATTCACACCATTAGGTGATCCTGATGAAAATGGAATTCGCTTACCTGTTGGATTTTCCTCAAGAGTTGTCGCACAATCCAGCCGGCCTGTTTTTGAATATAACTGGCATGCAGCACCCGATGGTGGTGCGACCTTTGCAACGAAAGATGGCGGTTGGGTCTATGTCTCTAACAGCGAAATGGACAAACGCAAAGGCGGCGCAAGTGCACTAAAATTTGACCAGGCCGGTAAACTGATTGATGCCTATCCCATACTCACTGGCACCAGCCGTAACTGCGCGGGTGGCCCAACTCCATGGAGAACCTGGCTGTCCTGTGAAGAAATACCTACCGGACAAGTTTGGGAATGTGATCCTTTTGGCAAGAAGCAACCCGTATTATTAAAATCATTAGGCCGGTTTATGCATGAAGCAGTGGCCGTTGATCATAGAAATAAACAACTTTATCTGACAGAAGATAAACCTGATGGTTGCCTGTATCGATTTAGAGCTGATAACTATCCAAACCTGCAAACTGGTGTTATGGAAATTGCACAAATTACTCAAGACAACAAAATTAACTGGCTTGCATTACCAGATGCACAAGCAAACAAGCAACCAACGCGATACCAGGTATCTGAGGCGACTCAATTTAAGGGGGGAGAAGGGATTTGGTACCATGATAATGTTATTTATTTCACAACCAGAGGTGATAATCGCGTTTGGGCTCACGATATAGAAAATAATACTCTTGAGATCATCTACAATGGTGCCCTCTTTATTTCTCCTGTATTGACCGGTGTTGATAATATTACTTCCACGCGTATTGGTGAATTACTGGTCGCAGAAGATGGTGGCGATATGCAAATCGTTGCGATTACCAAGAACAAAGATATTTTGCCAATCCTACAAGTGATAGGGCATGATCGCTCGGAAATTACAGGACCGGCATTTAGCCCGGATGGCACACGACTTTATTTCAGTTCTCAGCGAGGAAAAAGTGGTCGTTCAAAAGATAGGATAACTTACGAAATATCTGGACCATTTAATAAATATTAATTTTTATTAAATCAATCAAAATACAAATGAGTACATTTAACCTAAAAAAATCAAAACGTATTAGAAAGATTTCTTTTCTTCAAAAAATAATCAGGCATTATTTTCACGATATCTATGTAAAAGATTTAGCTATACAACTTGATATTGAAGCTATGCGTGAATCTATCGACTACATAAAAAACCATATGGCTAACAGTATGATTTGTCCGAGCTGGCATAATTTACATTACTATGCAATTGAGAATGCAACTCTGGATGGATTATTTATGGAATTTGGAGTTAAAAAAGGTGCAACAATTAGAGAGATTGCAAAAATGACCTCCAAAACTGTGCATGGTTTTGATTCATTTCAGGGACTCCCTGAAAACTGGACTGGCACATCCTTGCGTAAGGGCCGGTTTAATAAACAAGGTAAACTACCCAAAGTTCCTGATAATGTCATTTTGTATCAGGGTTGGTTTGACGATTCCTTACCTAAGTTTATTCAAGATAACAATCAACCCGTAGCCTATATGCATATTGACTGTGATCTTTATTCTTCGTCAAAAACAATTTTCGAACAACTTTCAGAACAGATTATCCCCGGAACAGTTATTGTATTTGATGAATATTTTAACTATCCAAACTGGCAACAACACGAACACAAGGCATTTTTGGAGTTTATAAAAGCCAATCATTTAAATTATGAGTACCTTGGTTTCACGTCACATGGTAGTTCGGTTGCAGTGAAAATAACTGGAAGAATAAACAAATAAAAACAATGACTGATTGAGCACACTTTTCCTCGGTTGCCTACAAGGATGTAGGTAAGGGGCGTAAGCAGGAGCGGAAGCTTACCTTTATGCCCTGTGGGTAACCTTGTGGAGTGAACGCCGTATGGCAACAATAGTGTATTCGTGCAAGGCTCTCTACATTTAATCGCTAAATAACCCTAATTCCTTAATCTTGCGAGTTAAGGTATTTCTACCCCAACCTAATAATTTAGCTGCATCCTGACGCCTGCCTCCTGTTTTATTCAGTGCGACTTCGATCATAATACGTTCAAATTTTGGTGTGGCGTCAGCCAATAAATTGGATTCCCCTTTGATTAAATTTAACTCCGCCCACTTACGTAATTTTTCCTCCCAATTAGGAGAACTATCCTGACTACTGACTGATTCAGTTAACTCAGGAGGTAAATCATCCTCATGAATTTCTCTACCAGAAGCCATTACGGTTACCCATCGACAAAAATTTTCTAACTGGCGAACATTACCTGGCCAATCCAATTTATTTAGAAATGTTTCAGTTTCAGGCAACAAAGTTTTACGATCGACTTGTAATTCTTGTGCTGCTTTTATCAAAAAGTGTTCTACCAATGAATTGATATCCTCGCGCCGCTCTCTAAGGGGCGGTGCATGGACGCGAATCACATTCAAACGATGCAATAAGTCTTCACGAAAATAGCCTTCTTTCACCCGTTTTTCCAGGTTTTGATTAGTGGCTGCAATAACCCGTACATCAACTTTAATAGGGGTGTGGCCACCCACTCGATAAAACTCACCATTTGCCAATACCCTTAGTAAACGGGTTTGTAACTCGGCTGGCATGTCACCTATTTCATCTAAAAATAAAGTACCACCATTGGCCTGTTCAAAACGCCCAATACGTTGACCTGATGCACCAGTAAATGCGCCCTTCTCATGACCGAACAACTCAGATTCTAATAACTCTCGTGTAAAAGCAGCAGTATTTAATGCAATAAAGGGTTGATTAGCGCGCGGACTGTGCCGATGCAAGGCGCCCGCCACCAGTTCCTTTCCCGTGCCTGATTCACCTGTGATTAATACGGTTAAGTTGGAATTTGAAAGCCGTGCGATAGCTCGAAATACTTCCTGCATTGCAGGGGCAGATCCGATAATTTCTTCAACATCCATTGTGTGTTTTGCAGGTATTTCAATATTAGACGAAGCTTTTTCCTGAATTGCACGCTTAACGAGGAGCACGACTTCATCCACATCGAAGGGTTTGGATAAATATTCAAATGCTCCTTCGCGAAATGCTGATACTGCACGATCAAGATCCGAATAGGCCGTCATAATTATGACGGGCACTTCGGGTGCTAATTCTTTAATTTTTTCCAGTAAGGTAATACCATCCATCCCGGGCATGCGGATATCTGAAATAATTACATCTGGATGTTCAATTTTAATTTGTTGCAGAACTTTTTCAGGATGAGCAAAACTGGTAATACTGACAGCCTCTTTAGTCAGTGCCTTTTCAAGCACCCACCGTATTGATTTATCATCATCTACTATCCAGACGTTTTGATTATCAGTCATTGTTGTTGTGTATGGGCAAGTAAATACTGAATTTGGTTTTTTCATCTTTACGTTCATAGTTAATTATTCCACCGTGTAAATTAACGAGTGATTGAGCAATAGATAATCCAAGACCTGTACCTTCAGCACGACCTGTGATCATTGGATAAAAAATTCCACTTCCTATTTCAGGAGGTATACCTGGCCCGTCGTCAATGATGTCAATTTGAATAACAAGCCGGTGTAACTGCTGATTAAGGGTGTACTGTCTAACAGCACGAGTCCGCACTATAATTTGACCCGATTCACCTATCGCTTGTACGGCATTACGCATAACATTAAGCAAAACTTGAAGTATTTGTTCACGATCAATACATACATTAGGCAAACTTGGATCGTAATCGCGGACCACCTGGAAAATATTCTCATATTCGGCTTCAAGTAAATTGCATACATATTCCAACTCTTCATGAATATTTGCATCTTCCAATGTAAGTTGCCTATCACTGGACAGCATACGATCAATAAAATTACGTAAGCGATCGGATTCTTGAATAATTATTTGTGTATACTCAATTAAATCTTCATCATCCAACTCTCGTTCTAATAGCTGGGCAGCACCCCGGATTCCGCCTAATGGGTTCTTTATTTCATGTGCCAATCCCCGTACAGATTCTTTGGCAGCATCATGTAAAACCGTTAAATTTTCTTCATTCAATACACGCTGCATAGAATCAGCATCCACCATCTCAACAATGACCTGGGAAGTATTTTTGTCGTCTATTATCGGGGTTACTTTACAATCGACAGTGATCGTATTTGCATTATGCAAGTCTAAGGTTAGACAACGCTCTGCATAAGGATGACCCGTTTCTAAAGAACTTCTAATCATATCGGTAAACTTTGTCGCTTTTGGTAAGACCTCATGAGGGAAAAATCCCTTTACTCTTCGATTACTAATTGATAGTAAGTCCTCACCAGAGGCGTTAATACTTACTAATTTCATATCCTTATCAAACAGCAATACTGCTGTTGCAAGATGATCAAGCATCTCAAATGTGGATTCTGCGCTATCATTCATCGTGTACACTTTACTGCACTATTATAGTGCATAAAAAATAAATTATTGTTAGAAATGTATACCCATTAACTGATTTTATCTATTAAAACAATAAGTTATACGCTTAGATGGCGAAACGAATAACTACCTACTGGATATGGAGCAAGAAACAGACCAAATACAGGTGTT
>CAZCXC010000231.1:0-20955 GCA_964502505.1 uncultured Enterobacteriaceae bacterium | reverse complement strand
CAATTAAATCTGCATGCGAGCCATTGGCTGGATAACCCAGCTCGATATCGATACGGACATTATTATCTTCGATATCAACAGACTTTACGGCCTGTAAAGTCTTGAGGTCTTGCTTGATATCAGGATCCTGGATTTCAGCCAGAATAGACTCAATCTGTTCTTGATTAACACTGGGCATGAGTTTAATAAATACAAAAATGACAAAGTACGTATCTTACCACAAGGCATGATAAAATCCGCTGCATACAACTTAATTCATTAATGTGTAACGCTTAATAATCATCACTTGGGTGCAAGCAATCAATAAGGTACCTTACCCTGTTTTTCAGGACTAACTAAAGCATGGCTGAACATCCCCGAAATATACTGGTCACCAGTGCACTTCCCTATGCCAATGGATCACTCCATATTGGTCACTTGGTGGAGTATATCCAGACGGATATCTGGGTGCGTTTCCAGAAAATGCAGGGGCATTGTGTTTACTATGTATGTGCGGACGATGCGCATGGCACGCCTATCATGCTCCGCGCCCAACAGGAGAATATTTCACCCGAAGAATTGATCGCGCGCGTCTCTGAAGAACACCAACGGGACTTTGCTGATTTTTCCATCAATTTTGATAATTATCACAGCACTCACTCTGAAGAAAATCAATATTTATCCAATTTAATATATGAGCGCTTGCGTGATGCAGGTCATATTAATCGTCGAACAATTAAACAACTTTATGATCCTGAAAAGGAGATGTTTTTGCCAGACCGGTTTATACGTGGAGAATGTCCTAATTGTCATGCAAAGGATCAATATGGTGATGGTTGCGAAGTATGTAACAAAACATACAGTCCAACTGATTTAATTAATCCTGTTTCTGCAGTGAGCGGGAGTAGCCCTGTTGAAAAAGAATCTGAACACCTGTTTTTCAAGTTGCCTGATTTCGAAGACATGCTGAAAGAATGGACTCGTGCGGGCCATTTGCAGAATGAAGTTGCAAATAAACTGGATGAATGGTTTGAGACCGGATTAAAGGAATGGGATATCTCCCGTGACAAACCGTATTTTGGTTTTGAAATCCCGGATGAACCTGGTAAATATTTTTATGTCTGGCTGGACGCACCGATTGGTTACTTAGCCAGTTTCAAGCAACTATGTGAGCAGACTGACATAGACTTTGATGAATTTATGAAAAAAGAAAGTGATACAGAACTTTATCATTTCATTGGTAAAGACATTATGTATTTTCACTGTCTTTTTTGGCCGGCAATTTTAGATGGAAGTAATTTCCGTACACCCACTGAAGTGTTCATTCATGGTTTTCTGACAGTCGATGGAAAAAAGATGTCAAAATCACGCGGAACATTTATTTCCGCACGTACATATCTTAATCATCTTGAATCGCAATATTTGCGTTATTACTTTGCTGCAAAGCTGGGAAGTGGTGTTGATGATATTGATTTAAACTTGGATGATTTTATTCAACGCGTCAATTCAGATCTGGTGGGTAAAGTTGTAAATATTGCCAGCCGTTGTGCCGGGTTTATTAATAAACGTTTTAATGGAAAACTTTCAGGCAACATTCATGATGAAAATTTATTTAATGAATTGGTGCAAGCACAAAATAATATTTCTGATGCCTATGCTGCACGTGAGTTTTCAAAAGCAATGCGTGAGATTATGACTCTTGCTGACAAAGTAAATCAATATATAGATGTAAATAAACCCTGGGTGATCGCAAAAGAAGAAAACTCGGAAGAAGTATTACAGACCATTTGTACTATGGGATTAAATTGTTTTCGTATTTTAATCATTTATCTAAAACCCGTATTGCCAGAAATGACAACTCAAGCAGAAGAATTTCTAAATTGTGAACCATTAATATGGAATGATATTCATAACCCACTACTTGATCACGAGATAAATAAATTTACACCCTTGATGACACGTGTTGAAAAGGAGCGTATTGATGCCATGATTGATGACAGCAAAAAAGATTTAGCGGCAACTCAAAATAATGCAAGTGGGCCATTAGCAGATGATCCAATTGCTGATGAAATCAACATTGATGATTTTGCCAAGGTTGATTTGCGTGTAGCAAAGATTATTAAGGCGGAACACGTAGAAGGAGCCGACAAATTGTTGCAACTTACACTCGATCTTGGCGGCGAAACCCGAAATGTATTTGCGGGTGTTAAATCAGCCTACTCACCAGAAGACCTGGAAGGTAAACTAACTGTGATGGTAGCCAATCTGGCACCTAGAAAAATGCGTTTTGGGGTTTCTGAAGGAATGGTGCTTGCAGCAGGGCCGGGTGGAACTGAGCTTTTTGTATTGAGCCCGGATGCAGGTGCTGAACCTGGAATGAAAATTAAATAAATTTGGAGCTAAGTTAACATCAGGTACGCAGGTGCATGAAGAATGACTGATTTTTTTCTGATCCTGTTCAGCATGGCACTGGTCAATAATATTATTGTGATCCAGATCATCGGTATTGACCCGGCACTGGCGTTTTCGCGCAAACTGGATGTCGCGTTTGGCCTTTCCTATACCATACTGCTTATGCTGCCATTGGTTACTGTTATCGGATATCTAATCGATAATTGGTTGCTTATTCCTTTTAGTATTGAATATTTACGGCTGTTGATATTTGTATTGCTGATCGTACTTGTTTCATGGTGTCTTAAATTATCGCTTCATAAAATTAATAGCACTCTCAATGAGCGAGTGAATATTTTTTTCCCGTTTGCCGTAATAAATACAGCTGTACTGGGCACTCTGTTATTAAACCAACAGTTTTCCAATAGCTTATTCATGGCGTTTGCTTTTGGTATTGGGACAGCAATTGGTTTTTCCTTTATTCTTTTATTATTAACAGCCATCACTGAACGTCTGGAAGTTGCAGACGTGCCTGTTCCATTTAAAGGTATACCCGTGTTATTAATCACTTTGGGATTATTGTCTATGGCATTTCTTGGGTTTATTGGACTCGTTGACTTCTAAGAGAGCTTTGCACGAATGAACTTTTGCTCTCATCCAGCGTTAAAAATGTGCTCAATCGGTTATTTACTTCGTGTAAACTCCCTCTTTGCGCGCATTTTTTCCTTGCCTGAAAACAAAATTCCTATTCCTGTAAAGCTCTCTAAATAAAATGGGTATTCTGATTGTAGCAATATGTTCTGTGATTATTGCACTGTTATTAATTAAACAACAAAGCAGTACCACAACTAGTAAGAAAGACCATGTCGATATGATCGATTCACTGTTACCACAAACACAATGTACTAAATGTGGTTATCCTGGATGTCGTCCTTATGCTGAAGCTATTGTTGATAATGAGGCAGATATTAACCAATGTCCCCCGGGCGGAAGTAACACCATCAGGAACTTGGCCCAAGTACTTGGCCGAAGAATTAAACCTCTTAACCCGGATTATGGGAAAGAGGGTCCTAAAAAAGTCGCTTTTATAGATGAAGATATATGTATTGGTTGTGTAAAGTGCATTCACGCTTGTCCAGTTGATGCGATTATTGGTGCTCCAAAACAAATGCACACGATTATCGATCAAGATTGTACAGGTTGTGAACTCTGTGTAGCCCCTTGCCCTGTAGATTGCATCAGTATGGTGACTTAGGCTGATTTTCAGATAATAAATACTTAGCGGTATCAGGGAACCTGTTGATCAATTACTATTTCAACCGGATCAGATATCAGTAAATCAACTGTTACTTCTTTCCCAATTAAATCACCTTGTTTTGGTATGGCATCTCCGGTTTTTGATATACGGGCACTCACAATCACTTCATCGAAACCGGACAACCTGCGTTGTTCCATCATCGACACGGAATCATCCAGCACAACTGTTAACGGCAGATCACTCATCTGTTTGCGTACAACGGCAATCGGCATACGGGGCCCGTCTATAGACCGCGCAAAAATGAACAAAGTATCTGTTGGGTTGGTATCTTGCACAAGATGAGAAGAGAGTGAAACATTCACGGTTATCGATTTGGATATTGATTTAGAGACTTGATCATCAGATGTTTGATTGGATATTAACGTCTCAAACTGGTTCCCGGTTTCGCTTAGCTGTTGTTCTGCACGTGAAATTAATTTTGCGACTTCATTATAGGAAGTCGAGTCATCTACTAACTGCTCCAATAACTGCTGCCAATAATTAATAGCAAGCTGGAATTCACCTTGCTCGAAAGCAGCCATCCCGACAATCCAAAGCCCGTTACTGTTACCGGGTTCTATTTCAAGAACCTTTTGTGCAAGTTGTTCAGGTTTCCCTGTCACCCTACCGTTGTTAGCCAATGCCAGTGCATTTGCATAACCCAATAAAATCCCGGGTTGTGCGCCAGCAAGTTCATTTAAACGTTCAAATGCACTGACTGCCTCATTATATTTGCCTAATACCATGTAAGATCTTGCCAACATAATCCAGTCTTGTTGATCATCAGGTTCTTTTTGTAATCGAGATGCTAATCCTGCAACCATTTCTTCAACTGATAGTACTGCTTCCGAATTTTCACTTGTCGAATGTATACTGGGTTGTTTGTCAGGCCCAGGGGTGCCTAGTGCCAGGTAAATAAATATTGCAGTGATTGGCAGTAATATTGTTACTACTCCTGCGGTCCACCAATCACGTTTGCTAATTTGTGTTGCTTCTAAATTATTATCCGATTGGCTATCTATATCATGCAGTAATGTTCGCTTTAAATCTTCACGTACCTCTGATAACTTTTCCTCCATTAATATCCCGCTTTCAACTTCACTCTCTAATTCTGCGGTCCTTGCCTTATAGATCGCCACATCAATATGTTCATTACCACTGTGCTTTTCAGACCTTGTAAATAACAATGATCGCAGCAATATGAATAGTGGTAATACTATCATCGCTGCAACTACTAACCAGAAACTCAGCATCAGATTTATTCTCCCTTTGAGGACTGATTTAGTAGTTTAGTGAGCTTATGTTCTTCTTCATCCGTAAGAGGAGTTGCTGATAGTTTTTGTCGCCGTCGTGCAATAAAAACTAAAATTAAAACTGCTGATACCAGCAATACAAAAGGACCAAACCATAAAAATAATGTTTTGGTCTTGACTGGGGGTTTGTACAAAACAAAATCACCGTAGCGCGTAACAAGATAATTTATAATTTCAGAATTACTCTGTCCTTCTAAAATTTTTTTATAAATTTCATCACGAAAATCCTGCGCCAGATCAGCATTGGAATCTGCCAGTGATTGATTCTGGCAAACCAAACAACGTAATTCTTCAACCAATTGTTTGTAACGTTCTTCTTGTTTTGAGTCTTCAAATTCAAAGGGTGTATCAACTGCAACTGCTGATAATGATGTAAAAATCAGGAATAGAAATAAATAAACATAAGTATTCATGTAAATATTTTTTTAGTCACGCCGCGTATTCAAATTACTGGCTTTTTTAATTGTATGATTAAAGGCAAAATTGTTAAATCAAGAACATCCTTTGTTATCGGACCAATGTGTTTGTAACGGATGATGGCATTTTGATCCAATACATAAGTCTCGGGCACGCCATAAACACCAAAATCGATACCGACTTTTCCAAATTGGTCAAAGATACTTAATTCATAGGGATCACCATAATTATTTAACCAGCGTAATGCTTCTTCTCTGGTGTCTTTATAGTTAAGACCATAAATCCTGACAGTATTACTTCGTGACAGCTCAACTAACAACGGGTGTTCATCCCTGCATGCAATACACCACGAGGCCCATACATTAAGTAGACTGACATGGCCCTTAAGATCATTTGCGCTGAATGCCGTTTCCGGGGAATCAAGTTTGGGTAAAGAAAAAGAAGGTATCGGTTTATCGATTAGAGGTGACGGTACTTTACGCGGGTCATATTGCAGGCCAAGACTGAATATCCCTACCAATAAAAAAAATAGTGCCAGGGGAATGAAATAACGATTCATTTGATGCGGAATCAGATTGTTGTGGTGACAGGTAATTCAACAGTATCTTTCTTTATCTGTTGCCTGACTAATCGATAGCGGCGATCAGTTACAGACAAAAATCCACCCATTGCCATTAATAATGCACCAAGCCATAGCCACCGCACAAAAGGTTTATGGTATAAACGCAGGCTCCATTCTCCATTACCTAACGGTTCACCCAAAGAAACGTAAAGATCACGTGTTAACCCCGGGTCGATACCAGCTTCGGTCATCGCCATGCCACTCATGTTATATATACGTTTTTGAGAATGTAATGTAGTTACAAGTTTTCCATCGCGATAGATATTAATTTTTGCTTCTGTTGCCTGATAATTTGGACCTGGCTGTTTACTAATGGATTCAAGACGAAACGTGTAACCTGCAAGTTCTACTTCATCGCCAGGCCCCATACGCTTGTGAATATCGCTACTGTTATTACTGGTCATTACTATGCCAATTATTGTTACGGCGAATCCAATATGTGCAAGCGACATCCCGTAAAAGCCTCGCGGCTGTGACTTAACTGCAGACATGAAGTCTTGCTTTTTCCGTAATCGATGCCGGATTGCTACTAAAGTACTTAATATGATCCAAAATGCCAGTGACACACCAAGGATAATTCGATAGATATTGTTCTGACCCAGTGTAATAGCAAACAAAATTCCAAGGACAAGGCTGCCTAACATGGCAAATTTAAGACGTTGCCATAATCGCTTCCATTCATCACTCTTCCAACAGGAGTTAGCCCCGAAACCAATTACTATGGTAAGTGGAATCATTAATGGAATAAATACACTATTAAAATAAGGTGCCCCCACTGACAGTTTGTAACCCATAGCTTCCATAATAAGAGGATAAACAGTGCCCAATAATACAGCACTCATCGCAACGATTAATAAAACACTATTAATAAGTAAAAACATCTCTCGTGAGATCAAACTAAAGTTACCGGTTGTGAATGTACCGGGGGCGCGCCATGCATATAATATTAACGAACCTCCGATAATGACCCCGAGCAGGACAAGAATAAAAACACCCCGAGAAGGATCATTAGCAAAGGCATGGACTGAAGTAAGTACACCTGATCGAACGAGAAAGGTGCCGAGCAGACTTAAGGCGAAGGCACTGATCGCCAATAATACTGTCCAGTTTTTAAATACCCCGCGTTTATCAGTGACAGCAAGCGAATGTATCAACGCTGTACCTACCAGCCAGGGCATGAACGAAGCATTTTCGACAGGATCCCAAAACCACCATCCGCCCCAACCCAATTCATAATAGGCCCACCATCTTCCAAGCGCGATCCCCAGTGTCAGAAAAACCCATGCTGCCAATGTCCAGGGTCTTGACCAGCGCGCCCAACTCATATCAAGTTTACCGCCAAGTAACGCGGCAATGGCAAAACCAAAGGCAACAGAGAAACCGACATACCCTGCATACAGCATGGGTGGATGAATGATAAGTCCAGGGTCCTGTAACAATGGATTTAGATCTCTTCCATCAGCTAATGGCGGGAATTGTCGTGCAAACGGGTTCGATGTTAATAACATAAACAGCAAAAAACCCACACTGATCGATCCCATCACTCCAATTACACGTGCAGCAAACGCATCAGGCAGATTACGACTGAAGATAGTGACTGCAAATGTCCAGAACCCGAGTATCAATGTCCAGAGCAACAGTGAACCTTCATGCGCACCCCATACTGCAGAGATGCGATAGGCCAAAGGTAATGCCGAATTGGAATTGTTGGCAACATAAGTGACAGAAAAATCATTAGTAATGAAGGCATACGTTAATGTACAAAATGCAATGATCAAAAAACAACACTGGGTTCTTGCAAGGGGTTGAGCAAGAGATATCCATAATAAATTATTACGTGCTGCACCGGCGATCGGAAAAAATATTTGCATGACTGCCATGCACAAGGCCATGATTAATGCAAAATGACCGAGTTCAGGGATCATGGTATTTTTTTAAATTTTGAATAAGGCATATCTGCACCTGCAGCGGTTAAGGCATCTGCAACTTCAGGTGGCATATAGTTTTCGTCATGTTTTGCAAGCACCTCTGATGCTACAAAGCTACCGTCGGATCGTAATTTTCCATTTGCTACAATGCCCTGACCTTCTTTAAATAGATCCGGCAAAATACCTTCGTAAGAAACTTTTATTTCGTGCAGTGTATCTGTTAAAACAAAGCTGACCACCAGACTTTGCGGATTACGTTCCACGCTATTATCCACAACTAACCCACCAATACGGAAAACCCGTGTAGTTGGTGCATCTCCGGCGACAACCTGGGAAGGACTATAGAAATATATCAGGTTCTCGTTAAATGCCTTTAGAGCCAGTGCAGTTGCAGTTGCCATGCCCAGGACAATGAAAATAACCGTAAATAAATGCTTACGACGCTGTGGATTCATTATGCTTTTTGGAACCGTTTTTTTCTTTCCGATAATAAGTGAATTATCTTTTTTTCGCGCAGCGAGGGTATAACTGCATTGATAATAAGAACAATGAAACTGATTCCATAGGCAGACCAGACATAAAAAGCATAACCACCCATGTTTAAAAATTCATACATCGGTAACACCATTCGTATTTTTTTGCTTAATTAGTTCATTCACCCACTGACTGTTAAATTCAGATTCAAGGATGTCGCAACGCGCACGTACAAGAACAACTGATGCGTAGTAAAACATGTAAGCAACTCCCATCAATAATAATGGGATTAACATACTGATATGAATTGAAGGAGCATCAAGTTTGCTTACAGTGGGTCCTTGATGCAATGTGCTCCACCATTCAACTGAATAATGAATTATGGGAATATTGATAACACCAATCAAAGCCAGCACAGCACCTGCACGGGCCGCCATGCGACGGTCCTCAATGGCTGACTGTAGTGCAATGTAGCCCAGATATAAAAACAGCAGGATCAATTCAGATGTTAAGCGTGCGTCCCATACCCACCAGGCACCCCACATGGGCTTTCCCCATAATGACCCTGTAATCAGGGCCAGAAAAGTAAAGGCTGCGCCCAGAGGGGCACTACTACGTGCAATTGAATCTGCTACTTTGATTTTCCAAATGAGTCCAACTGCACCAGCGCTGGCCAAAACCATATACACAACCAATGACATCCAGGCACTAGGGACATGAATATAAATTATTCTGAAGCTTTCTCCCTGCTGGTAATCCGGGGGAGCATACACTAAACCCCAAATTGATCCGGTAGCTAATAATACTAAACATGCCCAGCCGAGCCACGGTGTCAGTCCGCAGGATAAAGTATAAAAATTTTTCGGTGATACGTATTTATCAAGATATCCAAACATAATTATCCCAGGCGTATGCGGAGTGATGCAGCTGTAGCAAACGGGGCCAGTGTGATTGATAATACCAAAATAGCACTTAGAAAATATAATTCTCCCTGTATAGATAAACCTTGAGCAGCATTATTTACCGCAGCCACTGCAAAAATCAGTACGGGAACATACAGCGGCAGGATCAGTAATGCGAGTAGCATACCACTGTTGCGTAAACCAATAGTTAATGCCGTTGCAGCAGATCCTACTAAACTAAGGACCGGTGTTCCCAGCAACAGGGTTAATAATAAAGGTATAAATGAGTTTTCTTGTAAATTCAATATTATTCCCAAAAATATACCTGCAACGATAATGGGTGCGCCAGTAAGTAACCAGTGAGCTGTAATCTTTGCAATTACAAGCAGTATTACTGGGTGATGAGATAACAATATCTGTTCCAGGGTCCCGTCTTCAAAATCGGAACGGAACATCAGATCCAGTGCCAATGTAGATGCAAGTAATGCAGCAACCCAGATCACACCGGGGGCTATCCGTTGCAACATTTCCTGATTGGGGCCAATAGCAAGAGGGAACATCATCACAACGATTAAATAAAATAATAATGGGTTTACGAGTTCAGCCCTGTGTCTCATCCCCAGAGTAAGGTCACGTTGTAATACTGCAATGAAGGCATTACCTGTTGATTTGATATTCATTTTATTACAAAACTAATTTCTTTATTTTGTTTTCCGGAATATTGAGATCTTCATGTGTAACAATAACAGTGATGCCTTTATCTTGTGTGTGTTTTTCTATTAATTGATGAGTCAGTTGTTTCCCAGATTCATCAAGTGCTGTAAAAGGCTCATCAAGTATCCAAAGACTTGCTTGTGTGACGAGCAAGCGTGACAACGCTACGCGTCTACGCTGTCCTGAAGAAAGTTTGCGTACTGGTATGTCCTTAAATTCCACAATACCCATCTGTTCTAATGCTTGTAAATGAGAAATATTATTTTGTTGTACTGTTAATGCCTGGATAGCAATTATATTTTCAAGAGGAGTTAATTCGGCTTTAATGCCGTTACTATGCCCAATATAGTTTAGTTCTCTTAAATAACCGGAGCGTAAATCTTGTATATTACTTCCAATCCAAAAAACTTCTCCTGCGTTTGGCAGTGCAAGCCCACATAGAATCCTGAGTAAACTGGTTTTACCACTGCCATTAGCTCCATGAACCTGGAGGATCTCGCCTGCTTCTATGTGAAAATCGAGATTACTGAATAAGATCAGATCATTGCGAGTGCATTCTAGCCTGATTGCTTCGAGTGAATGCACTATATTATCTGATTTATTTAATGTGATTTTTTCACTACTCACATGCGAATTCATTTAATGGATCACCTGAATATGTAAAATACGTGCACAATCACTATGCTATGTGAATTACATGTTAAAATTTCTTAATGAATATTACTTTATTCTTCTGTGAACATGCTGCCACAAGATCAGATGGTAAGCTAACCGCAGATGGTATATTTAATGAATTATATACGCCTAGTTTCCCTGCGAAACAGGATAAAATATTACTGGCTGGTATTATTGAGTGGGACCGTGATATAAAAGGTAGACAACCTTTTACTATTCATTTACTCGATCCAGAAGAAAAACCAATATTTACGATAGAGGGACATTCAGAAATCGATGAGCGATCTGATGAACGCCCACCTGCAAAGACACACTTGATTTTTCCACTTGAAAATCTCATTTTCACTGACCCTGGGCAATATCAAGTACGTATTGACCTGTCAGGGCAGCAGATATCAGGTCCATCTCTCCATCTTATGCAATCTGACAAGGAGTAAAACAAAAGCTGATTTATAGTTATTTCCAGATATGGCAGAATTGAAAAAAAAATGGATCAAAAATCATGTCCATTTCGGTACGTGATGCACTCATTACATTCAAGAAGCCAGTCCTAATAGCCATTATTGGACTTGCTGGCGTTATATTGGGTTATGTAATTGATATTACAGTCTTTTCAGATGCAAGCCCGGTACAGCCCATCAATTTTAGCCACAAGATCCATGTAAGCAAGAACAATATTCCCTGTCTATATTGCCATATTTACGCAGACAGAACGCCTTCTGCAGGCGTCCCAAGCGTAGCTAAATGCATGGGCTGTCATAAGGTAATTGCAACGGACCGACCCGAGATCCTGAAACTGGCTGCCTATTGGGATAATCAGGAACCGATTCCCTGGATTAAGGTGCACGATGTGCCTGACTTTGTCCATTTCACCCATAAACGACACATTAAAGCTGGATTAGCCTGCCAGGAATGTCATGGTCCGATTGAAAAAATGGATCGCGTTACCCGCGTCTCCACGCTCAAGATGCCATGGTGTGTTGATTGCCATACCAAAAAAGAAGTTGATAATGGCCGTGATTGCCTGACATGTCATAAATGAATATAAATGGTGGAACAATTTCTGGAATCTAGATAAGTATGACGAGATGAAATAATGGAAAAAATAAGCCGAAGAGATTTTCTAAAGTATGTTGGTGCCGGCGGAGTTGGGACGGGTGCAGGAATTCTTTTGGGTGAGAGTGCTAAAAAAACAGTTGAGCTTTTAATACCGCAGGTCGTACCTCCTGAAGATTATTCACCAGGAATTGCTACCTGGTATAACACAGTGTGCCGGCAATGTTCAGCGGGTTGTGGTATTTCAGTTCGTACCCGAGAAGGACGGGCTAAAAAAATTGAAGGCAACCCGGTTCATCCAGTAAACCAGGGACGGCTCTGTGCATTGGGTCAGGCAGGTCTCAATGCCTTATACAACCCTGACAGGATCAGAACACCTTTAAAAAGAACGGGGGAACGAGGCAGTAATAGTTATCAGGCAATAAGTTGGGATGAAGCCCTCACAACGTTAGGTAGTAGGCTGGGTAATTTAAAGATACAGGAAAAGGCTGGTCATATTTACTTGCTTACTGATGGTGTCAGGGGACACCTGGATAAGCTGTTTGCTACATTTATGCAAGCCTTGGGGTCGAATAACTATCTAAAGTATGACTTTACTTATCCTGTCAATCATTACCTGGCAAACAAACTTTCATTTGATGAAGAGATTCTCCCGTATTACGACATAAAAAATACAGCTTATCTATTATCGTTTGGTGCGGATTATCTGGGCACATGGATGTCTCCTGTTCATTACAGTTTGTCATATGGGCATTTGCGTCAAGGTAAAGACCGTCCTCGTGGGAAATGCATACAGATAGAACCACGTATGTCATTGACAGGAGCAAACGCAGATGAGTGGATACAGGCCCAGCCTGGTACTGAAGGACTTCTGGCACTGGCAATTGCACATGTCATAGTCAACAACGGGTACTATAACGGTGAAGATCAAAGCAACTGGCGTCAAGTACTAAAACCCTATGACCCGGGAACCATTTCTCGAAAAACAGGAGTAGCTAAAACACGAATTGTTGGGATCGCAAATGAGTTTGCTACTTCTAAAACCAGCCTGGCGATTGGTGGTGGCAGCGTTGCTGCAAGCACGAATGCTGTTTCAAACCTGATAGCAATTAACACTCTCAACTATCTGGCCGGTAACCTGGGACAAAAAGGAGGCATCATCTTTAACCCGGAACCGGTTTTCTCCAGTGGAACGCAACAACATCACGCTAATTTCAACCGCATGCGAGAACTCACCAATGCAATGACCAACAAGGAAGTGGAAGTTCTCATTTTAAATCACACTAACCCGGCATTTACCTTACCGACTGCACTTCAGTTTAGAAATAATTTAACTAATGTACCCACTATTGTCAGCCTATCCAGCTTCATGGATGAAACGACTGTGATGGCTGATCTCATTTTACCCACGGACACTTACCTTGAGGCATGGGGAGATGATATTCCTGAACCTGGTGTTGGATTTTCCATTGCCTCAGTCTCACAACCTGTCGTTAAACGACTTTATGATACCCGGTCCAGCGGAGATATTATTCTTGCATTGGCGCATCAAATTGGCAGTGAAGTGACGGTCGCATTGCCATGGGCTGATATGGAGTCCTATCTTAAGACCAGTTGGCAAGAAGTTTATCAAAAATACAAACCTGTTAGTGATCAGGCAGACTTTGAAACTTTCTGGAATTATGCACTCAGTTCTGGCGTTTGGGGTGAAGATAAACAACCAAGAGAAAAATCGATTAAACAAATAGGCCAGTCTTTGATCAATGAGATTAGTGGAGAAGAACCCACTTTTACCGGCACAGAAAAAGAATATCCATTTTATTTGCATCCGTACCTGACACAAACATTTTACGATGGCCGAGGCGCAAACCTTCCCTGGATGCAGGAGTTACCTGATCCGATGACCAGTGTGGTCTATGGCTCATGGATAGAACTCAATCCAACAACAGCATCAAAAATGGGAATAAGTGAAGGTGACGTGCTTGAAGTTAAATCCAAAGCAGGCAGCATCAAGGCGCCTGCATTTATCTTCCCTGCAATCCGACCCGATGTCATTGCGATGCCCATTGGTCAAGGGCACACACAATTTGGACGTTATGCGAAAGACCGGGGTGCTAATCCCTTACAAATACTTGCACCTGAAGTAGATGATAAAAGTGGTGCACACGCATGGGCCGCTACCCGGGTAACTATCAAGAAGACAGGAAAACGAATCAATATCATAAAAACAGATGGAGTAACACGCACGCTGGGTAGACAGATTTTTGATGATCATTCAAAGCATAAAAAACCGGAGATAACACATGGCTAAATTATTGGAAAAACTGAAACAGTATACAAAACCTGGTTATTACGAAAAATTTGATTATCACTGGACAATGACGATTGATTTGGATCGTTGTACCGGTTGCGAAGCCTGTGTCGTTGCATGCCAGGCTGAAAATAATCTGCCTATTGTCGGCGAAAAACAATTCAGCATGCGCAGAGAAATGAAATGGTTGCGGGTTGAACGCTACTGGGAAGGCGAGTATCCGAATATCAAGTTACGTTTCATGCCAATGCTGTGTCAACATTGTGATCAGGCACCTTGTGAAACACCCTGCCCTGTTTCCGCTACTTATCATAACCAGGATGGTTTAAATACCCAGATTTATAACCGTTGCATTGGTACCCGAACCTGCGCAGTTTACTGTCCTTATGAAGTGCGTTACTTCAACTGGTTTACCTATAAATGGGATGAACCACTGGAACAACAACTCAATCCGGATGTAACCGTCAGGGAAAAAGGGGTGATGGAAAAATGTACCTTCTGCATCCAACGCATCCGCCAGGCAAAGGATACGGCTAAAGATGACGGACGAAGACGGGTGCGTGATGGAGAAGTGACACCTGCCTGTGTACAAAGTTGTCCTGCAGAAGCCATGCTGTTTGGCGATCTAAATGACTCGAACAGTAAAGTTGCAAAGATGGCGAAAAATCCGAGGGGCTATCATGTCCTGAAAGAACTCAACACGTCTCCTTCCATCGTGTACCTGAAAAAGGCGGACAAACATGTCTGATTACCAGGAACCCACCTACGCTGAAGTCAACCGTGACATCCTGGAGACCCTGCTGGTAACGGGACCCAAGTACTGGATCCTGTTTGGCATCACAACCACCATCGCGCTGGTTTGTTTTTTTGGTCCCTGGATGTATCAATTATATGTTGGTGTGGGTGCAGCGGGCATGAATAGAAGTGCGGTTTGGGGAACTTATCTTTCCAATTTTATTTTCTGGATTGGCTTGAGTCATTCCGGCACCCTGTTATCAGCAGTACTTCACATCACCCAGAGTAGTTGGCGCAAGGCAATTTACCGCAGTGCTGAGGCGATGACTTTATTTTCTCTCATCACTGCCGCCTGTTTTGTCATGGTACATCTTGGGCGTGTCTGGTTTGTTCACTGGAGTGCACCCATTCCTAATCCGATGGGACTTTGGCCAAATTTTCGATCACCGTTGCTATTTGATGTAATGGCGATCACCACATACTTAACTGCCAGTTCGATATTTATCTACATGGGTTCAGTACCGGATTATGCCGCCGTACGGGATGCTAGTACTGGTTTGCGACGTCGATTATATACCATCTTTTCATTTGGCTGGCGCGGTACGGCCAGGGAATGGCATACGCTGGGTTGGGCCTATATGTTTTTTGCAGTCTTTGTTATTCCGCTTGCAGTTTCTGTACACAGTATCGTGTCTTGGGATTTTGCCCTGTCTATCGTACCAGGTTTACACCAGACTATTTTTGCACCGTATTTTGTTTGCGGTGCAATCTATTCAGGCACTGCGGGCATTGTTACCGTGATGTATTTATTGAGGCGCTGCCTGAAACTTGAGCGTTATATCGGGGAGATTCATCTCGATAACCTGGGCAAACTCCTGATCGTGCTTTCCTTGATCTGGTCTTATATTAATGTCCTGGAATTATTCACCGGCTGGTATAGCGGTACATCTTATGAATATGAAGCGGTCAAATTTAAATTATTCGGATTCTATGCCCCGCTTTACTGGGAGATGATTGCTTTTTGTGCTTTTGTTCCGTTATTAATATGTTGGAGAAAAATACGTTTATCGTGGACTGCCATGTTGATCATTTCCATCCTGATCAATATCGGTATGTTCACGGAACGTTTTCTTATCGTTGCAACATCATTGCCACGAAAATTCCTGCCGGCTGCGTTTGGATTCTATTTCCCGAGTCTGGTGGAAATCTTAATAACCATCGGTTCTTTTGCAATCTTTACGACCCTGTTTTTAATATTTATCAAATGGACACCGTGTGTCTCTATTTACGAAGTAAAAGAAACCCTGAAACCACTGCGGAGGAACCCATAACATGGCAAAAAATATTATGGGTCTGTTTCAGTATGAAGATGATTTTATTACTGCGGCCAGAAATCTTAAGGACTCCGGTTTCAACAATCTTGCTTTGATGTCGCCGATTCCGATGCATGATGCAGAAAAAGTATTGGGACTTGGTAAGTCACCGGTTCGACGTTTTTCTCTTGCAGGTGCCATCATTGGCGGACTGTCGGGGTTTGCTATGGCAACTGCGTGTGCATTGGTATTTATTCTGCCAACGGGCGGTCGTGCAATCATCGCCATCCCACCGTTCCTGGTCATTGCCTATGAAATGACTATTCTATTCGGTGTATTAGCGACACTGCTCGGGTTTCATATGTGCTCTGGCCTGCCAGCCTGGCTTGATAAGCCCTATCGGGTGGAAACTAGTATTGACCGGTTTTCGCTTGTTGTCGGATTTGGGCCTGATGATGATCCACAGATAGCAGAAAAGATAATCCGTGATGCGGGTGCAGAAGAAGTGACACACATTGAAAAACCATCATGAAACACAAGGCTATTTTTTTGTGTGTATTGTTAATGCAGCTAAGTTTACTGCCCAGGGCTGCATTGCCACTCCCATGGGATGAAGACATGCGTGATCAACCTTCAGTCAAACCGCAGGAAGGCCAGGTACATACCAATGCTACATCTATACCCAGAGAGGGTAAAGAACTGTTCCCACCCCCCCAAAACACTTCTGAACTAGTCCAAAACCGCTTGAAAGCCGGGGCTGTTGAAAACCCTGTACCCAAAACCGGGAAATCCCTGAACCGGGGCAAGTATATTTATGATATACATTGCGTTGTTTGTCACGGAGAACAGGGATTCGGTGACGGCCCGGTAGGCAAAAAATACATACCTGATCCGATGAATCTGACAATTGATTATGTACAGATACAACCTGACGGGCAGCTCTTCTATACCATCAGTCATGGCAGTATTTCCATGCCCTATTACCGGGATTCGATTCCAGTTGAAGACAGGTGGCATCTCATTAACTACATAAAGAAAGTATTGGGACAAAAACCGGAATGAGTGAAATAAGGCAAATAACGACTGGCGTTTCTACTGGAAGAGATAACTACTTATTATTGATTACACTTTTGTGCACCATCTTCCTCTTAACGACCGGTTGGTTTATTTATTCATTAGCATCAGAACCCAGTGAAACACGTTGGGGTTTCCTGGTTGTAAACTTTATCTTTCTGCTCGGTGTCACCCAGTTCGGCGTTGCTTTTTCTGCCCTCATGCGAATATGCAAGGCAAACTGGTCCCGCTCATTTTATCGAATAGCCGAGTTGACGACCCTGGCGTTTTTCCCGTTCGCAATCATCGGAATCCTGTATATATATTTTTACGGCAGCCCTCACCTGTTTTACTGGGTTAATGAATCACAGGATGCACACCTCAGTCCATGGCTGAATTCAACTTTTTTGCTCTATAGAAATATCCTGGCACAACTCGTATTTTATCTGATTGCATTGGTCTACTTCATCACGGGCCTATTACCGGATATAACAACTGAAGATGCCGAAAAGAGTCCGGCATTAAGTCAGTGGTTATATAAATGGCTGTTGTCGATTAAAAAAAATAAAGACGAGGCAACCCTGAAGCGAAATGTCTATTTTTATTCTCCGGTAATACTGATTGCTGCTGTAATTGCAAATACATTTATCGCCTGGGATTTTGGCATGATGCTGGTCCCTCATTATCATAGTTCTGTGTTTCCAATGTACTTTATCCTGGGAAACATGCTTGCAGGGACAGCCTTTTTATTGGTAATTACTGTAATAATTTCCCGCATTATTGCAACGGCAAGTTATTTCAGCACTGTGCAGGTTCAAAGTTTAGCTGTGCTAATAACAGCATTTACATTGCTGTGGTTATATATGTTCTGGGCACAATTTTTCGTGAGCTGGTTTGGTAACCTACCAAATGAATATGGCGTGCTCTCATTACAGATGTATGGTCATTATTCACCGTACTTCTGGGCGATGATGATATGTACTTTTTTTATACCTATTGCCTGCCTTATCTTTGTGAAAGTAAAACGAACATGGTGGGCAATGACATTACTAGCAATAATTATCAATATTGGCATCTGGTTAAATCGTTACTTGATTGTTATTCCTGCACTGGTTGAAGGTCATCATCCTTTTATGTCACTTCTGGAAGTTTCCATAATAATAAGCTTAATATCCGGATTTCTGCTTATGTTGCTAATATTTATTAATATGTTCCCTATGGTCTCAATGTGGGAATTACGTGCTGTCGAAAATGAATAATAAGTAGTACGATATACATATTGAAATGAAATTTATAAACACTCCTGAATTGGTGGAGAAAATTTAAATGAAAAATGTTTCCAGATTACTCGCATTGCTGTTTGTGCTGACAATAACGGTCTTATCTGGTTGTGACTCTCCACAACAGGCCTCAACTGATAATAAAACCAGAATCGAATTAGGCCCGCATGAAAATGAAAAAGCGTATGGTGATTATACAGTTCATGTAAATGTGTTAACAACTGATCAGCTACCCGCCGATGTAGCCCGCTCCTACAATATATCCCGCAGCAAAAGCCGGGGGATGCTAAATGTAGTTATTACCAAAAATATCGATGGCGTTGATAAGCCGGTTACAGGTACAGTCTCAACTGTAACAAGAAATCTAGCAAATCAGATAAAAAATATGGAAATCAGGGAAATTGTTGAGCAAGAAGCAATTTATTACATTGGTGATGTTCAGGTTGATAATGAAGAGATATTAATTTTCAATATTGATGTGACACCTAAAGATAAAACCAATCCATTTTCACTGGCCTACAGACATCAGTTCTTTACAAATTAATTTTATATCAAACTGATTTAATCATCTTTGTGATTAATATCAACATTCCTTTCCTTTCGCTTTGCTTTCTCTCGCTTAACAGCGGCATCAATTTCAGCCTTGATTGATCCTTTTCTCTTTGTTTGTTCTTTTTCCATTATAGATTCTTCCTTTTCCCTGTTTAGTCGAGCCTGATGTGCTGCATAACGTTGCCTTGAATTATCTGATTCCAACAATTGTCTTTCCTGCTGCCATATTTCAGCCTTGGCAGTTTGATAATATTGGACAAGTGGAATACGGCTTGGGCATACATATGAACAACAACCACATTCAATACAGTCAAATAATTTGAATTCCCGAAGCCTGTCCTGGTCTTGGGCACGTGCAAACCAGTAAAGTTGTTGTGGTAGCAAGTCGACTGGACATGCACTGGCACAATCCCCGCAACGTATACATGGTAAGGCAGGTTGAGGTGGTGGCATCTCTTCCGTGGTCGCGGCAATGATACAGTTTGTGGTTTTAATGACGGGTGATTCCACATCATGCAACATAAAACCCATCATTGGGCCACCTATCAGTAGTTGATCCGGATCACAACGATAACCACCGCATTGTTCAATCAGCTCCTTGATAGGGGTACCGATTAAAACCTCCAGATTGCGGGGTTGCTCGATGGCATTGCCAGTAACTGTAACTACACGAGAGAGCAGTGGCTCACCTTGTATAACTGCGTGGTAGACAGCATATACCGTGCCCACGTTATAACAGACAATTCCCATATCTAATGGCAGACTTTGTGATGGTACTTCAAGACCTGTCAAGGATTTGATCAGTTGACTCTCACTGCCTGTTGGGTATATCGCAGGTAGTGGAACCAGGTTGATACTCGTCTCACCGATATTTTCTATTTCCTTTTTAAACGCTGCGATCGCTTCCGTTTTATTGTCCTCAATTCCTATGACGCATTCTTCTGCCTGCACCGCATGACGAATAATTTCAAGGCCGGCAATAATTTCCCTGGCTTTTACACGTATCAAGGCTTCATCACAGGAAATATAGGGCTCACATTCAGCAGCATTCAGAACCAGTAAATGAATATCAAAATGCAGGCCTGGTAGCATCTTTACGGCCGTGGGAAACCCCGCTCCACCGAGACCTACAATTCCAGCCGCATATATTATGTCATGTATTTGTGACGGACTGAGTTGATAAGGATCTTCACTGCTACCTTCATGTGGGAACCACTCTTCCTTAGCGTCTGTTTCAATAACAATACAGGGTTCTTCCTTTCCGGAAGGCGTTGGTACAGGCCGTGTTGATATATCCACGACTGTGCCAGAACTACTCGCATGTATGGGGGCAGTTATAAAACTCTTATAACAGGCAATTTCTTGTCCCTTTAATACATGATCGCCTACGCTAACAACAGGTGAAGCCGCAGTGCCTATATGCTGGCGCATAGGTATAGTAAGTATGGTGGGCAATTGTGCCGCTTGTAATGCTGGTTCCAGAGATTGCGCTTTATTTGGTGATAAGCGCACACCACCTCTGAAGGGGATCGGATTTTCCAGAAGCATTCCCATTAATGGTTATCCTAGAAATTGCAGTTGGACTCGTTTGAGTGTGTGTTTTTTAAGTCCAGTTGCGCCGACTAGAAAGTCGCACATAGTTATTCTACGTAAGGCTTTCGCCGTCAAGCAAATGGGCTTAAAAAACGCGCAATCAAATGAGTAGGTGGATCCACCCAATGGGTAAAGACTTAATGTACCATATGTTTTTGGTTTATTACGCATCATTCTGTTTCAAGGCCGGTCAATTGCGGTTTCTAGGATTTATTGTACCCAGTGACTGTTGACAGGAATACTGTTATTTTGCATAGCAACAATACAAAGATAAAAATTGTTTATTGATATTCATCCTGCAAACGGCATACTAAAATCCTGATGCTATGGATTATTGATAATTTTTGCCG
>CAZCXC010000230.1:0-1618 GCA_964502505.1 uncultured Enterobacteriaceae bacterium | reverse complement strand
GATCGTTCTTCAATCCTGATGCCGACATGATTTACAGATTCTATATTCAGCATTTTTATATTTACTTCAGTAAACAATACGTTTAAAGATTAGATATAATTGAACCAGTTATCAACTTGATTATATTAAATTAATAGAAGGGGGGCAGCGCTATATTTTTTTAAACATTGTTTATGTATTACTCATTGAGATAGAATTCTTTATTCATGAGCTTCCATGTGCCATCTACCTTAAGCAGTGTAAATAAGTCAGTAAATTTATGACCAGTCCAGTTATCAAGTTCAAGACGAACGTTTGCGACCGTACCAACTATATCAATACTGGCTATTTTTGCTTCGAGTTCAGTTGCTGCACCATTTTCATCGTTCCAGTCAAAAAGCTTTTGTATTGGTCCGGCAAATAAGTCATCCCCAATATAACCAAAGATCGTCGCGTCTGCGTGGAACGCAGGTTTCATATCATCACCTTTCCCAGACTTTGCTCCATCAATATAGAACTGAACAGTCTTTTCAATTAGTTCATTATCATTTGTATTGTTGGGTATGTCGCTCATGACTCTAGCTCCTATAAAGTGAAATGATGTGGAAAATCAAAAAAGGTGGTCTTTTCAATATAGACCGCTATTTTGAAATTGCAAATAAATCTATAGGAGGTAAATGGCTGTTCTAGGCTATCGGGATAGCTGTGATCGGTGTGTATGCCAAAGTTGTAAAATCCCCTTTTGGGGGTACATACATACCTGAATTTGCCTACTAGGATTAGTACTAAACAGAACAAAGAGAAAAGCAATGGAAACTAAATCAGAAGATTTATGCGTTATTCCTGGTTACCGTCTAACTGAATATAACGTTTTCGATGGCGAAGATATTGTAAAGACCTATTTTAATCTCAGAGATGATCAGGGACAGGTTCATGGAAGAAATTTTGATGAAATTGAGTGGCCTCTCAATCTGCTACTCAGCATAGATTGCAATATGGCAACCAAATTTAAATTTGATCAAACGACTCAGAATATTGCATTAAATATAACCTCTTCTGATAAGTATAAAAAAAAGGAATAGACCGCGATTTTGAAATTGCAAATTGTATGAGGTTTTAATCAATTTCATATGGATCAGAAAATGTCAGCTTACGATCCAAAGCGGACGTTCAACTGTTGATTATTCGAGGAACCAGATGAGTATAGCCTGACTTTTCATATATAATGAGAGTAGATTTCAGAATACCTTATTAATATATTATTAATATCTTGTATTGATCGTTAACAATGGTCAATAAAATAATAATGCTAATTTATATTAAATGAATTTGTCATGACTAGAAAACATATATTGTTTTTATTTTCGTTAATCGTGTTTTCTGTCAACGCCATTGCTGGGGATGTAAGTCATGTCGAGACAGATTACTCAGAAATAGAAGCAGCAGAACGACAATATATAATTAATGAATTAACTTATCGTCTAGATACAAAAAACAATTGTAACCAAATTCAAAAGTGGACTGATAAGGATTCAGGCGCTGACTTAGATGGCTATTTTTTTATTCCATCAGTTAAGGACAAGTTCTTCATGATAGGTGGCTTCGGGACCCAAAGTAGAAAAACATCACTTTGCGTGAT
>CAZCXC010000229.1:0-1756 GCA_964502505.1 uncultured Enterobacteriaceae bacterium | reverse complement strand
CGAATGGCAGTGGTAAGTATAAAAAAACAGTACGCGGGTCACGCCAAGCGCGTGATGTTCGGTGTGTGGAGTTTCTTGCGGCAGTTCATGTACACAAAATTCATTATTGTCACCAACGATGACGTGAATATCCGCGACTGGAAGGAAGTCATCTGGGCGATTACCACCCGCGTCGATCCAGTGCGTGATACGCTGATCGTGGAAAACACGCCCATAGATTATCTTGATTTTGCCAGCCCTGTATCAGGGCTGGGCGGGAAAATGGGTCTAGATGCCACTGACAAATGGCCCGGTGAAACTGCTCGCACATGGGGCACGCCGATTGTGATGGACCCAGTAGTGCAAACTCGTGTAAATGAAATTTGGAAAGATCTCGGAATTTGATCTTTATCTCGCCGAAAACCTATAGGAAAATTCAAATAAGCAAAATCAGGGAAGATCAGTCCAAATCTGTCGGATTTCTTTACACATGCTTTATTATACGCTCGTATCTTGCAGGCATCCAACTGTATAATAACGAAATAATTATCATGGTATAGAAATTGCTAGTATATCCGTAATATATAATTAGTAATATATGATTAAAAAACATGTCGAGTAGATTGAATTGTGATTTCTCTCACAGAATTCCACACTCAATAGCATTACTCTGTGTAAACAATTTATACGTCACATGTGGTGTACTACAGAGTGCAGCAACTTAGGAAGCATAACTTGACCATTAAAAAACATCAAAACGACAATATGGAAGATAAGCAATCATCTGAAAGTCTTGAAGATAAAACGAAATCTGTTGACCCTTCACGAAGACGTTTTACCGGGTCTGGTTTAGCTGCATCAGGGGTTATTCTTACCCTTGCTAGCCGGCCTGTGTTGGCGAATGTTGTTTGTAAATCCCCCTCAGGATACCTTTCGGGCAATACTAGTAACCATTCTAAGGATCAGTTGTGCTTCGCCCAACCACCAAGTTATTATGGCAATAATCCGGATGCGTGGCGAGGGACACAATACCAACCGGGCATATATGAAAAAAAAGGAAATCCAAGCAGCAACGAGAATTCGAACAGCAACGGAAATTTAAACAATACAAATGATGCAGATAATTGGGTCGGTGGAACCCAATTTCAACAAGCGTTCCCTGGCAGCAGTCAATACCCAGGGAAGTCCATGATGACGGTGATATTGTCGCAAGACGCGCTGGGGGCACACTGCACAGCAGCATTACTCAATGAGTCCCTTGGATTGACACCGGTGTTGACTGAAGCAAAGATCGTGGATATGTTCCTAGAATGCGAGATGATGGGTTATTTCGAACCAACAGCAGGGGTTCATTGGTTCAGGGAAGATATTGTTTTCTACTTGAAAAGTCTAGAATAACCAAACCGTATTGAATTAAATTTTTTTATGCCTGTATCATACGGGGTCTTATTTGTACGTTAGCGATAAATTTAAAATGAAGTGGCAAGTAATATCATCTGATCAAGCTCTGTATTTCCATTCCTGGGATGATGAATACGTCGTCTATAATAGCCTTTCCGGGGATACCCACTTACTTAATTTGACCGCCAGTCGGGTACTGTTGAAATTACAACAATCCCCAACGGATGCAATAACTCTTGCTGAGTTAGTTGCTTCCACAGATCAATCTGAAACATATGCAGAACCTGAGCTCCAAATAGAACATCTTCTTGCAGAGCTCAGCACCCTCAATCTAATAGAGAAATGTCAAAATACGATTACTTACAACCCTCCATCT
>CAZCXC010000228.1:0-2887 GCA_964502505.1 uncultured Enterobacteriaceae bacterium | reverse complement strand
AAATAAGAAGGTGGAAGCTCTTGAAGCTGAAATTAAACGAATGGAAGCCGATAAAGCCAAAGAGCAGGAAAAATTGGATCGAAATAAAATATTTTCTGTAACTATTAATCAGATAAACAACAAGTACCAGGCAATAGGAATTATGCCAAGTAATTTAGTGAGCGATGTAGCGGCCTTACTGCGTAATTCAGGGTTTAAAGTTATTGAACAACAGAGTAGTTCACAATTAGGTAACGGCTCCCTAATGGATTTAACTTTTATTGCTAAAGATGACCCAACAGGAAAGTTAATCCAGTGGGACACTTCAATTTCGGTTAAATATTTAAGCAATGTAATCTGGTCTGATGAGGAGCAAAAAAAAGGAAACTCAAGAGAACTGTATGGTGTGCAGGTGAATATTGAATCTATTGATGACTTAGGACCTGCAAGAGATTCTATTCTAGGGATGGTAGAAAAATTTATCTCACAATACCGAAATAATTGGCCTCCGCAATAAGGGATTTCAACTAATTATTTTCCTTAAACCAACCACCGACAACCTGAATTGGGGTCTGATCTTCTACCTCACTCACCCAGGCGACAATTCCTGAACGTGGTGCTGTTATTGAGACATCGGGCAAATTTGAAGAGACTGTGTAGCCTTGTTCCGTAGAATCCATCACGACGTTGTTGTAACCTAATACAACAAAATCATGATTTAATTGCTTTCCTCTATTTTCACCTGCACTTACCTCCGTTACTAAATCAAAACCTAACAAGGCAATGTTTAATTTAAGTTTGGCGTTTTTTAAATGCAAAGGTACGTAAGTGGCATCTAATTTCTGCTTATCAACAGTGATGGTTAGTGTCCCAACTGATTCTGATGTATCAGGTGATAATTTCCGCAACCCGAAGAATGAGCGCCATTCCTCTCCGTTAAGTAAAAATCCAGGCGTATAGACTGTTTTCAAATTTTTGGTTCGTGCATAATTACGTTGTCGTTCACTATATTTCGCTGACGAAAACCTATCGTCCCAACCGATATAGTTCCAGTAGTCCACATGAAAGGCAACGGGTACAAATTCACTCCATAAACGTTTATCTTTCTTTAAATTGCTTAACCAGCGATCTGCTGGAGGGCAACTACTACACCCTTCAGAAGTATAGAACTCCAGTAAACCGATCCGCTTATCAGTACTTGCATAGATTGTTGCTGCATTAACTACTGCAGAAAATGCCGTAAGCACCATTAAAAGACTAATAGTTGCAGGTCTTAACATTACATTATTTTTATAAATAGGGGTTTATGCTTGAATAAGACAACTAACAAAAAAGAATGTTCCTTTGCCAACGCAGCTACAGTTAAAAATATTAGATAGGGAATGGCACATTGAATCGCGGAATAAGTACATTTTTAGAGAGGATTAATTGATAATACCAGCAAATAGTTTGTCAGCTTCAATATACTGATGATATTTCTTCTTATATACTTTTGCCTTTAGCCATGGGGAGACTAACTCAGCTAACTCAGGTAATTTTGCAAGCTCAACAGCTTCAATCAATATGGATTCACCAGCCCGGTTTATAACCAATTTATACCGCTCTTTATCACCCACTTGCAGCACATTTATATACTCCCAGTCTATATATAAGCCATCTTCATGTGCTTGTGTTAATAAATCGGTAACAAGCTGTAATTCCTTGATGATTTTTAAACAGGCATTCTGCTTATCAGAACGATTTTTTATATCATTAAAAATAAAGTGTAAGCCATCAACGGTCACATATTCCGGCCTGCTTCTATCATTTAGCTGCCAATCAGCCTCAATAACGATCGTCTTTGTATCAGGCTCTTCTTCAAAACCAATAAGATCAAGTTGGCAATCTCTGGTTTGGCAAACAGCATCTATAATTTTCTGATCCAGCATTTCCGGGTCATGCAATGAAGGACTGATAATAAAAAAAGGCTGATTATCAACAATGATTAATAATTCACCATTACTATCCGTATTTATTTCCAGGGGTGTCAGTTCATTGATTGAATCTGAAACAATATGTAGGTATTTAGCATATTCCAGTGTTGAATGCGTCCAACGGTATAGTTTTTTTCGATTATCAGGATTATCTAAAATTTCATCATTTGATTTGATTGCTTCATCTTCATTTGCAATCGCCATCTCTTGTAACGCTATTTTTGCAAAATCTATAAGATCATATATTGAACCTTGTTGCATTTGATCAGCAACATAGATCAAAGCAATGTGTTTTTGCTGTTGGGTTAAAGGGACATTACCTTGATAAACCTTTAGTTCAGGAGTATCAACTGTATAAACATGTACATTATTGGCCGATACTATAATTGGAGATATGACTGTTAAAATACTTAACCAGCACAATATACATTTGTATATATACTTATAGTCGTCCATAGCAATCGAAACCAATTTTCTAATTTATGTAAATTATTGCACTACATAGAATAATTATGTTTACTGGTGAATATTATTCAAGTCAGCATTTAAATCTTTTAAATATTACTATTTAAAACAAGAAGATAACTATTGATTTACTTCAATACAAGTGTAGCTACAGAGTGAATAAATACGATCCAACTTCAAAAAAGTGTTGCATAACAGTGCTCACAATGAGCAGAGATTGAAACAGAAATTGCGGGGTTTAGGGGACTATAAAAAAAACAACCAGAGATAATTGATGAAACTATTTTAATTTGATTCAAGAGTAATCTTTCTTGAATTTAATCTCATTTTCAATATTCTCAGCCAATCTAAAAATCCTATAAAATTTTGTATTGGGCTTGCGATAAACACAGAACCAGTCTTCGCCCACATCACCTTCATGACCAACGAAAAAAGAGGTATCTCCTCTTATAATAGCTCCTTTTAGTAAC
>CAZCXC010000227.1:0-3894 GCA_964502505.1 uncultured Enterobacteriaceae bacterium | reverse complement strand
CCGTCCTTCCCTAATTGCTGCTTCTGTCTGTTGCGCCCATTTCTTTGCATCCGTAAGTCTGCGAAAGCTGGCTCGTTGAGCAGGGAATCCTTTTAATCTAACGTCTACCCGATAGGATTTTGAGCCATCATTATTGGTTCGATTGCGGATACTTGCCATCTGGTTTACCTCTATTCAATAGAGTACAACAAACAGCAATGGATAACAATATGGGATATATAATCACCGTTATTCACAACAAGTAATTGTTGATTATCAGTGTTTTATCCTTAGTGCGCCTTTGAAATAGCGCAATAATGGCGCATTAGAGGCGCAAAAATGCCACTGAATCAATTCAAAATAAGGGTTAATAGAAAAGATAGGTTACTACAGTTTTTGTCTTATATTGCGGCTGAGTGCGCCATTAGTGCGCTTTCGGCTCAGTCGGTAGAGCAGGGTTGTTATATATCTATTTGTTTTATCTATTATTATAGGGTGGCCAGGGGGTGAATTGAACACCCGACACAGGGATTTTCAGTCCCCTGCTCTACCGACTGAGCTACCTGGCCATTAATCTGAATTTTTATATTCTAAATAACTGCTATTAATACTTTACCTTCAAGCAGGCTTCGCCTGCTACCGACTGCACCCTCTGGGCATAAACACCCTCTGGGCATAAACACCCTCCGGGTATAAAAGCTACCTGGTCATACGGGAGGAAATTAAAAGAGCGCGTATTAAACCGGTCTGGAACTAGTACGTCAAGATGTACTGCTATTCGTCAGGTGACACAAACTCCTTGGGTTTTGCTGAACCTTCACCAAAGAAATATTTTTCCATTTCTTCTTCCAAAAACTTGCGGGCTTTAGGTTCAATCGGGGTCAATCGATATTCATTGATTAACATCGTCTGATGGGCAAGCCATTGCTGCCAGGCTTCTTGTGATACGTTTTCAAAAATACGTTTTCCCAGGTCGCCCGGATAGGGAGGTGCTTTTAGTCCTTCTGCTTCTTTATCCAACTTTACGCAATGTACTGTTCGGCTCATTCAATTCCTCCATTATTTTTTTGACAGGTGCTGGCATACCGATCTCGTCGACATTTTTCACTTGATACCAACGATAAGAACTATTATCCCTTACCTGGTTTATTATTTTTCCTGTATAGGCAACTGCAGGTACTATATTCAGATGAAAATGGCTAAACGTATGTCGTATCATTGGCTTACGCAAAATGTTGCTGACAGAATAACCCAAATTATACTTAATCCATTTTTTGATATTAGTGTTTATTTTACATTCAGGGAAGGCCCAGAGCCCACCCCAAATACCACTCGGCGGTCGCTTTTCAAGCAAAAATTCACCCTGAACATTTTGCATAATGACAAAAATAGTTTTGCGAATTGGTAGTGATTTTGTGGGTTTTGGTGTTGGGAATTCCTGTTGTCTGTTCTGTTGTTTGGCAAGACAATCTCTGCTTACCGGACATGTTTTACAGAGTGGTTTGTTACGCACGCACACCGTCGCACCCAGATCCATCATCGCCTGCGTATACTCAGCAACATTTTCAAAGGGTGTATGCTGCTCAGCCAGCACCCATAATTCCCGTTCAACTTTTACCTGGCCTGGCCAACCTGTAAGCGCATGGTAACGCGTCAAGACCCGTTTCACATTGCCATCTAAAATAGGATGTCGTTGCTGACAGGCCAGTGTCAGAATGGCGCCTGCAGTCGACCGGCCTATGCCGGGTAATTTTATTAATGACTCAAGATTATTTGGAAACTGATTTTGATAATCATTACTTATAATTTGCGCTGTTTTATGTAAATTTCTTGCACGAGCGTAATAACCTAGCCCGGTCCATTGATGTAAAACTTCATCAAGAGCAGATCGCGCCAAGACAGCAACTTCAGGGAATCGCATTATAAACCGTTTGAAATAGGGAATAACTGTGGTCACTTGTGTCTGTTGCAACATGATTTCTGATATCCATACACTGTATGGATCTGGTTTATGCTGCCACGGTAGATCATGTCGACCATTTGCCTGATACCAAGCCAATACTTGACGAGCAAATTTATTCACCGGCTGCCAATATCTCAATCTGCCTTATACTGTTTTCAATTTCAGTACGTAATTTACGCTTAACCAATGCGGTTCCAATGATCGGCGGGATCCAGAATGCAGGTTTCATTTGCTTACGATAAATAATACGCGTCTGGTTTTGTCCTTCAGGATACAAATGCCACTCTGTTATTCCAAAATAAAAATCACTTTGAGTTGGATCTATGCGTGTGACTATTGACGTATTATTAATTTCTTCGATGTCTTCAACCAAAGTCACCTGATTGCAAAAAATTAAAATGCATGTATTCGTTACAAGTCGGTGTTTAAGTTTATTTTGATCGCGGTTTAGAATTTCACTCTTAATAATTGCTGTATTAATACGATCCAGGTTTTCATAATCAGTAATGATCTTCCACGCATCGGGCTGTTTTGCCTCAATCACCATGTCCAATTCCAGTGAATAAGTACCATCTTGGTACTGGACATTGACATGTTTTATTTCACCCGCAACGGCCTGGATACAATGTAGACAAACTAACCCTGCCAGAAGGTGTTTCATCATTTAGAAAGATTCAGAATTTAATTTTAAATTCTTCCAGTATTTTTTTCACTGGGTCTTCATCCTTAGTTGTAGTGGTATCTCCAGTAGGTTGCTTTTGCGTTTGACCCGTTCCCGATGTGGGTAATTTTACTCCTAACTCATCACCCAATTTATCAAGAAATCCTTTTTTAATAGCTACTTTGGCGATTTCACCCATATCCGGTTTACATGCAGAAGATATATTTTCTAACTTTCCCTGACACCTGACTGGTATTTCATAACCACCGATGTTGTATCGTTCAGATCCTCTGGTTGCACTCGTTACATCAACTGCTGCAACCAATGTATATTTCAACGTATTGTTATGTAAATTGGCTATTGTTCCATGTCCCCTGACGCGGAAACCAGGTGCCAACATTAGTAAATCTTTATTTGTAACGACGCCCTTATTAATTTGTAAGGTAGCTGTAAGTTTATCAAAGCGTGTTTCACCCCCTTGTTTAACATTGCCGATCATATCAAATCGCTTGTCCTCAATAATTATTTCAGCCGTCTCAATTGTTTTACGAATATCAATACCTCTCAGTACCCCATTAGTAACCCGTAAATCAGCTTTGCCATTCAATGCTTTTTTAAGCTGCTCAGGACTATTCCCTTTTGAATTTAATTGCGCAGTAATATTGGCAACACCCGCCAACTGACTAGGTGCTCGCGTATAATCTTTAATTAGGGGTTCTAATTGCACGCCTTGTAATGTCGTATTGACGTTGAGTTTAGGTAATTTACCCTTGGCATCCATTTTAACGGTCCCTTGATATTTGCCCTGATAAAGATTGGCTGTAACAGCCAAACTGATGTCACCTTCTTTAGCAAGAATTTTATCTATTTTAACTTTTTTCAATTTGACATTGGACAATACAAATTGACCAATAAACAAATCACCTTTCATGTTCAGGGTTCGAAGCATTTCAATAGGTAGTTCAGTGGCTGCAGCGGCAGCTGCTGTTTCTGGCGTGACTGGTTTTTTTTGTTTTTTCTTTTTTTTCTGATTGTTCTTCCCCTTTGCATCAGGCGGTAGATAGCGGTCAACATTAATGGAATCTATACCGATATCAAACTGAAATCTCGGTTGGGTAAAATGTTTAACCGAAAAATTACCGTCAAGTTGTGAATTATCCAATCTGACACTAAGATCATTTAAACTCAGATTTTCTTTACTGCCAGAAAATGTTGTTTTCATGCCCACTTTTTGCAAGACTGATTTATCTGCTGTGTTTGGCAGTTTTTGATTGAGCTTTTTGGCAAAATC
>CAZCXC010000226.1:0-2130 GCA_964502505.1 uncultured Enterobacteriaceae bacterium | reverse complement strand
CTTAAGGCCCTTGGGCAAGAAGGCTATACGGATCCCACCCCCATACAACAACAATCCATACCCATTCTATTAAATGGCAAGGACCTATTGGGGTGTGCCCAAACTGGAACCGGCAAGACCGCCGCTTTTGCCATTCCCATTTTGCAACATCTGTACAATGACAGACAACGGTTAAATGGACGACCAAAGATAAAGTCATTGGTAATAACGCCCACTAGGGAACTTGCCATCCAAATTGGAGAGAGTTTTACGGTCTACGGAAAATATACGCGAATTAGAAATACCGTCATTTTTTGGAGGTGTGAAACAGGGAAAACAAGTCCAGGCCCTTAGAAATGGCGTAGATGTCCTGATCGCCACTCCGGGTCGTTTATTGGATCTGATGAACCAGGGATTTATATCGTTAAGGGATATAGAATATGCAGTCTTGGATGAAGCTGACCAGATGTTGGACATGGGTTTTATACATGATATTAAAAAGATCATGTCCTATTTACCAAAACAACGTCAGAACCTGATGCTCTCTGCTACTTTCTCAAATGAAATACGGAAACTAGCAAAAGGTATTATTAACAACCCGGTTGAAATTGATATCGCACCGCGTAATACGACTGTTGAAACCATCACACAAATTATTCATCCAGTCGACAAAGCCCGCAAACTGCCATTACTCAGTCATTTAATCCGCAAGGATAATTGGTATCAAGTATTGGTGTTTAGTCGGACTAAGCATGGCGCAGATAAATTAGTAAAGCGATTGTCTCGTGACAACATCCATGCAGCAGCCATACATGGGAATAAAAGTCAGGGACAACGCACCAAAGTATTGGCAGAATTTAAACGAAATAAAATTCAAGTATTAGTCGCAACTGATATTGCTGCCAGAGGCATCGATATCGATCAACTCTCGCATGTCGTCAATTTCGACTTGCCAAACGTACCTGAAGATTATGTTCACCGTATTGGCCGTACGGGTCGTGCTGGCGCTAGTGGTCACGCTATTTCTTTAGTCAGTGCAGATGAAATCAAACAACTGCAAGACATCGAACGATTGATTAAACGAAAGATTGAACGTGTAGAAATTGAAAATTTCGAAGCAGAACACATTGTACCGGAATCTATCTCCACGAAAGCGGCACAAAACAAAAAACGCGCAAAAACCAACAACGATAAAACGAGCAAATATAAGGGCAAACGCAAAGCCTCTAATAAACAAAATACAAGTAGCAAATACGGTAACCCGAACGCTTCGTATAATAGAAATATTAAATCCGGCAACCGTAATAGCAGGCGTTCAACTTCAGAGACTGCCCAAGCAGTTTGATAATAGTGAGCAATACGTATTAAGTATCGTGAATTGAAAGAGGTCAATATTAATATTCCCCATAAATTCGGTATCTCACATAATGCAGAGGTTAAATAAACATAGAAACTATAGTCCATAAGCAGAAAAAAACAGGTGATGGCAGTATTTCTTTCCCGGGATTACATTGCTGGAACCCGGTAACGGAAGTAATTACCATTGCGGCCGAAGTCAATGGTAACCGAGTATCCTGTAGAATTGACTTTGCTGATATTAAATCAAAATTCAAAGAAGTTTCTGAAGAACCACTAATAGCAGTCAAAACATACAAAAAGGAAATTGAAACTGCGGCTAGAAAATTAATCGAGAATAATAATTATGAAAAAGATGGATCTATCCTAATTAGTTTCAATGATCTTTCAAATTAATACACTTTAATATCGATAAGGAAATGGGGTCTGACCCCTTTATGCCTTAGGGTCAGTATGAAAAAATAAATCTGTTCCCTTTAATCCTTTCTTTTAATCTAAACTTAATTGTGTGGAAAAAATTGCAAGTACAACAAAGATAAAAGGTCGTTTCAGACCATTCGATACTACTGAAGGTCGTATTCTTATTTTCGGTCTAATACTGTTGTTGCTCTATGTTATTTACCTGGCAGCCAGCTATTTCATATCACCGAATACCTTTCAAGTCTATGTTGGCATGACGGCGACCCATATCCTGTTCGGGCGAGCCGCCGGGATGTCGTTTGGTTATTCACTAGACTTTGGTCATCTGATCGTTATTCCGATCAACCTCGCAATAGAGATAATCATGGTAATGCT
>CAZCXC010000225.1:0-5758 GCA_964502505.1 uncultured Enterobacteriaceae bacterium | reverse complement strand
CAGCAAGCTGTGTGGCATTTAATTCCTCGTGACTGGGAGAAAACAATATTTCGCATCGTTCATTAAGTTGAAATTCCTTTAATTTGTTCTTGGCCCATTCATAATCTTCACGATGACAAATTACAAATTTAATCTGATCAGTTTTCAAGACATGTTTTAAATTTTCGAAACGATTTTTTCCAACTTCTTTCGAACCGGGTGTTTTGATATCTATAATTTTACAGACGCGTTGATCAACACCAGAAATATCTATTGCCCCACTGGTTTCCAGGGAAACATGGTAGCCTTCATCACAAAGCAAACTGAGCAAATCAACACAAGCCTTTTGTGCGAGTGGCTCGCCACCCGTGACTGTTATATGACGCGTACGATAGGCAGCAATAGTATGCAGGATATTTTTAATGGATATATTTTGGCCGTTATGAAAGGCATATTCAGTATCACAATAGGCACAACGTAACGGACATCCGGTTAATCTGATAAAAACTGTTGGCAAACCGGTTTTACTGGTTTCTCCTTGAATGGAAAAAAAGATCTCATTGATCTTTAGCATCTTGTGCTTAATTTGATCGGGATTTTTCTGCACGGAAGTCGAAACAGACATCTTTTAACCCAATGTGTGGTTTACGGTGTTGCGCTTATTTGCCGCAGTCGGTCATCTGCGAGTCGAGCAGCAGTTGTTCCAGGATAATATTCTTTCAGATCGTTGAGCGTTTTCTTGGCTTCATCAAGCTGGCCCAATTCCTGATGGCTATATCCCATTTTTAAAAGACTATGTGTTACCTTCTGGCTTTTGGGATAGAGGCCGACAAGTTTGCCGTATTCCTTGATTGCTTCTTCATAACGGCGTGTTACATAGTAAGCCTCGCCACGCCAATACTGCGCGTTATCAGAATATTCACTGTCCGGATATTTACTTAAGAATTCTCCAAATTTTTCTATGGCCTTATCGTATTGGGATTGTTTCAGTAAATTAAACGCTTGTTGATATTCAACCTGCACAGTCGCCGGGTCTGCATTAACAACAGGATCAGGCATCGTTTTTGTGGGTGTAAAGTTTTCTGTTGTTGCTTTATTGACAGGTTTTTCACTTGCTTGTGTTGGCGTTTTAACTTGTTCAATGGTGAGTCCAGGTGTTGCTTCATTTTCAACCACGCTTGTTGTTTCTTCTACAGGCGGCATAACTTCCAAAGGTGGTGCGCTATCAGGTATTGTAGTTGATATGCTATTGCCTGACTCCAACCGTTGCAGGCGGCGATCCATATCTGCATAAATGTCCCGCTGCTGCTTTTTGATTTGATCCAGTGTGTGAGTTTGTACTTCTAATTGGCCGCGTAACTGGTTTAACTCTGTTTGCAAGGCATCAAGCTGTTGTAGCATGTCTAACAATCCCTGGCTTTGAAGTAAACGCTCCAGTTTATTGAGGCGCTTAAGTACATCTTCAGATGCAGGTTCGGTGACAGGGGCCGGATTACCCGCCGTACTTGTAATCGAATAAAAGAAAAAATTTAAGAGTAATGTTATGCAAATAAAAAACCTTTTGTACTGCACTGCTGCCCCTCCTAGTAAATAATTTCAACACGCCGGTTTTCACTCCAGGCTGTCTCATCATGTCCATCAATAGAAGGCCGCTCTTCACCATAGCTCACCGTGCGTATTTGGTTAGTAGATGCGCCCAGTAATGTCATTTGCCGTTTTATTGACTGCGCCCGTCTTTCACCTAAGGCCAGGTTATATTCGCGTGAACCACGTTCATCGGCATGGCCTTCCAGTGTTAAGGTGGTTGAAGGATTGGCCGTCAGGTAAGCTGCATGTGCTTCAACAGTTTGCCGATATTCTGGTCGGACATCACTACTGTCATATTCAAAATAGATAACACGAACAGAAAGTGGACTCTGTGGATCATCCAGGGCACTTATATTTGCACTAGCATCTTCTTCTGTCCCATAGGTCGTTGCTCCTGCATCAGTATCTGTTGCTGCATCAGATAGATTTGTGCCCTGGTCTTCAACGGTTGCCATGTCACTTTCTTCATCTTCAAATACAGAAGCACAAGCAAATAATAATACCGGGAATAACAGTAAAACTAATTTCATTTTCATCAGGTTCTCCTTTCAGCAGTTTATCGCGGCTGAATTGTTAAATAGAATAACATTCCTATCAATTGCTATCGAATACATCAATTTTTATCTCTTTAAAAAAGGCCCCCAGGCCGGTTCTCGAACTTCACCATACTGTAAGGCCAGACGTTGATGGACCTGACCGTCGGCAGAAACAGCTGCCAATGCAGTGCCCCTGGCACCGGTAGTGGTGTACATAATCATATGACCATTTGGGGAGAAACTTGGAGACTCATCCAGGCGTGATTCTGTCAGGACAGTAAAATATCCGCTTTTCCTGTTAAGCAATGCAATACGATAAATGCCATTTTCAGCATGTGCCATCACCATATGTTCACCATCAGGGGAATAAGACGGACTCACATTGTAAGGCCCTTCAAAAGTCAGTCGTTTCGGCAGACCACCATTAATGGAGACTTCATATATTTGCGGGCTACCACCCCGGTCAGATGTAAACGCAAGTTTACTTCCATCATTAGACCAGGTTGGTTCGGTATCAATTGCCGGGTTACTGGTAATGCGCCGTAATTGATTACTCGATACCTGTAAGATATAAATCTCGGTATTACCATCTTTAGAGAGTGTCAGTGCCAATCTTGTGCCATCAGGTGACCAGGCAGGGGCACTGTTGATACCTGGATAACCCGCTATTTTGTTGCGCGATCCGGTCAGGATATCCTGCACATAGACGGCAGAATTTTTGCCTTCAAATGAAACATAAGCCAACTGTTTGCCATTAGGTGACCAGGCAGGTGAAAGTAAGGGTTCGGGTGATTCCAGCAAGATTTGCGGATTGTATCCATCGGCATCTGCGATCTGCAGCGTATATTTTTTTGTACCATTTTTGTTTTTGTTCACTGTAATGTAAGCAACGCGAGTTGCAAAAGCGCCGCGGACGCCAATCAGCTCTTTATAAATGATATCGCTAATTTCATGTGCAGTACGACGTAGCTGACGCTTGGTTGCTGGAATGCGAACACCTGCAATTTGTCTTCCTTTATATACGTCAACCAATCTGAAATCGACAATATAATTTCCATTTTCATCCAGGCTTAATTTTCCGATAACCAGGTTTTCCATACCTAATAATTGCCAGTCCTTAAAATTAATATTTTGATATTCATACGGTCGTTGCGGTAAATCTTTTTGATCCATCGGTGCAAATCGTGCGCTGCGTTCAAGATCATCAGAGATAATAGATGCAAGATCGATCGGGGCAATAGACGAGGCCTGGGACCAGCCAAATGTGACAATAGCAACAGGAATTGGGTTTTCCACGCCTTTATCGATAATAATATCGAGGGCAAAGGCGGCATTAAAAAAAAGTATATTAGTTATAAATATAATGTTTGAAATAAATAATTTTTTATTAAACACGTTCGTATTCCTTAGGGTGTGAATGTAAAAGTAATATCTCTTAAATCCAGTCGTTCGAATGTTTCTAAATCATTAGGCACAGGTAGCGGCGATGCTTTTTTTACAGCAGTAACTGCCCTTCTATCAAATATGTCATGGCCACTTGAAGCAGCAACTGAAACATTAATAACTTCTCCGTTTGGTAGTAATTTTACACGTAATTTGCTTTTTAAATTCTCTGGCAAGCCAACCTTATTAAAATAATTTGACACCTTAGCTTTAATTTCAGCCGCAATATTTTCTATCAAACTTGCATCAGCTTGTTCCTGTGCACCAGCCTCTTCAGCAGCCAAAGCTGCTTGTAATTTTTTCTCTTCTTCTTTTTTCTTCTTTTCTTCCTCTGTTTTTAGTTTTTCCTGTTCTTTCTTTTTTCGATCGGCTTCTATTTTTTCTTCTTCGATTTGCTTTTTGCGTTCAAGTTCCTTTGTTTCTTTTTTTATTTTTTCTATTTTTTTCTGTTCCAGTTCACGTTTTTGTAATTCTAGTTCTCTCTTTTTTTTAGCAGCGATTAATTTTTTCTCTTCTTCAACTCGCTTCTTTTCAGCTCTCTCTGCTTTCTTTTTTGCATCTTCAGCTTTTTTTTCTAGTTCTTTTATTCGTTTTTGCTCTGCTTCTTTTTTATCTTTATCTTCTTTTTTTAGACGGTTTAATTCTTCTTCTATCTGTTTCTGATCAATTTGCGTTGCCTGCACAATATTAATTTTTTTCTTGGCGTTGACCGGTGTTGGTACTGGACTGTAGCTAAAGCTTGCTATCAGCAACAATATGACGACGGTATGCAACAATATCGATAGTAGTGATGATCTGAATGTGGTGAACCAGCCAGTTTGCATTAAGACTACTGCTCCGGTGGTTCAGTAATCAGACCTACACTAGGTACACCAGCACCCTGTAATATCGCCATTAACTCAACTACTCGACCATAAGCAACCCGTTGATCTCCTTTCACATAGACGGGAATACCGGGCCGATATTTTATTAAGGCACCCACACGATTTACAAGATCATCGGGGGATACCGGGTCATCCTGATTCTCACCGAACGAAATATAAAAATTCCCTACATTATCAACGCTGATGATAACAGGATCTTTGCTTTGTTCAGGTAAAGGTTTTGAAGGTACTTGCGGCAAATCAACGTTTACACCCTGACTAAGCAGTGGCGCGGTAATCATAAAGATAATCAGCAAAACCAACATAACATCAATGTAAGGTACAACATTGATCTCAGAAATCGGTCGTTTTTTAATTCTCTGTCTCAATTACCTTACCTTAGTTAATTGATCTGCACTAAGGGTGTTTCTAAAAATATCATTTTAAGAAATACCCTTTTAAGAGTGTGCATGACGGTGGAGTATCGACGAAAACTCTTCCTGGAAGGTGTCATAGCGATTAATTAATCGTTCAACATCATTGGAATAACGGTTATAAGCAATGACAGCCGGAATAGCCGCGAACAGACCCATGGCAGTAGCGACAAGCGCTTCAGCAATGCCCGGCGCAACCATCGATATGGTAGCTTGTTGTACATTTCCCAGGGCACGGAAACTATTCATAATGCCCCATACTGTGCCCAATAAACCAACGTATGGACTTGTTGAGCCAACGGTTGCAAGAAAAGATAAATTTGTTTCCAAAAAGTCGACTTCTTTACTCAATGCGATACGCATGGATCGTTGCGCGCCTTCAAGCACAGCAACTGGTACGATAGCTTCTTGTTTACGTAAGCGCGCAAACTCCTTGAATCCTGCTTCAAATATTCTTTCCATACCGGTTGCGACGTAGTGATTATTAGAGATACGGTTATATAAGGGGGTTAGATCTTCCAATGACCAAAATTGCCCTTCAAATTTATCTGCTTCATTTTTTGCCCGGTTTAAAATAACATGCTTATTGAAAATCATCGTCCAGGAAACAAGAGATGTAATAATCAAGGCTAGTATTACTAGTTGTACCACCAGGCTTGCATTTAATATTAAATGTATGAATGAAAGATCAGTTGACATGATCCAACCCCGTTAAAATGGTTTTTGGTATAGGTTTAGGTTTCATATTTATACTATTAAGACAGGCAATTTTTATTTCTGCCACACATAGTTTTACATTGTTGTCATTGAATATAGATTGATTAAATACCAGACTCGCTGGGCGTTGATCAATTAATTTCGATTTAACAGATAGCAACTCATTGAAATAAGCAGGTTTTAGATAATCAATAGTTAC
>CAZCXC010000224.1:0-6593 GCA_964502505.1 uncultured Enterobacteriaceae bacterium | reverse complement strand
ATTGATTTGTTGAAAATGTTTCTATTTCTGTCGAGGAAATATTGCCACCTGCACTGCCACCTCCGCCTTCTTCAAAACCGGTACTGGTGGTAGCGATCTCGGTGGTGACCGTGTTCGTCCCCGACATAGTACGAACTAGATTCAGATAATCAATTTTATATGTCCTGTAATATGGCGTGTCCCTCTGAATAAACAGATTGTCGTCTTCATATTCATAGCGCAGGTCAACCTGCCTTGCTACCCGATTCAGGATTTGAGGTAAGGTTTGATCAACTGCATTGATCGTCACTACGCCCCCAACACTGGGGTCAATATCCACATTGATTTGGGCATCGCGCGCCAAGGCAAACAAAAGTTCTTTGACCGGAACTTCGTTCACCACAACGCTATATTTTTCCAGTTCCACCGGGGGTTCGGGTATGGGTAGAATAGGCGCTGCCTGTGCAAGTTCCGGAATTTCTGCAGGGATTGGTTGTTCCTCGGCAGTAATATGGGCAATAGCAGGTTCAAACGGTTTTGGTTCCCATTCAGCACAAGCAAATAGAAAAATCAATAAGCTATTGATTAATATTAATTTCCACATGATATTTTTCATAAATTTATTGCTTTTTTAATTTGATACACGATATACCTGAGTAATCCAATTGTACACTTAATACAACCCTCTGATAACTATAGATTTTCATGGGTAGTTAGGGGACGATATATAATTGACGTGCATAATGCGCAAGTATTTTCATCTTCTACATTTATTGCAACCTCAGGAGGTAACTGCTCCAATTGTTGCCTTAATACATTGGCCTCCTCTTCATTACTATCTACAGAGAAACTGACCGTAACCTTATTTTTTATAGCCAATGATCTGGTCTCTTCTTCATTAATTGACATGCCCTCATCTAGCTCTAATGAAACCGATTCTTGAACAAACAAACCTCCTTTGCTGAAATAATCAAAATAATGAGAATCATCCTGTTGATGATAAATTGTTGTAATCTGCTTTTTTTCTTTAACAGAAAGTTGGGTTACATTGTTCTGATTAGAACCTGAATTTAACATCATTCCTTGCTTGCTGATATTGAGTCCGTGTTGAAGATCTTTAACCGGAAATAACCAAAATGTACCGAACAAAATTATTATTATAGTAGTACATAGCATGGCCAGACGGTATCTTTGCCAGATGGTTACAAATTCACTATCGCGTGCCGCAACCTTGACATGTTTTCTCGTGACCTTATGTGTATTCACCGCATAGGCAGCTAACATGGATTTATCTGCGAGTATATTGATCCTTCGTAAAAGACCTTCTGAGAATTTTGTGATCTCACGTATGGCAAATGAAGAGAACAGTTCAGTTGATCTGTAACCGCATGCTCGCAAACGTGCATTCAAGTATTCCTTAACCTCTCCAAATTTGAATGGATTTAGATAGAAACTATAAGTAATCCTTTCTTTGAGTTGTCGAATTTCTTTTTTTGCAAGTGTTTGATCTAACTCTGGCTGACCGAATAGAACAATTTGTAGCAATTTATTTTGTTCTGTCTCAAGATTACTCAGCAACCGAATTTCTTCAAGTGTGGCAATTGGCATACTCTGCGCCTCTTCTACAAATACGACAACCTGACAATTTGCTGCATGTTTTTTTAAAAGATATTCCTGCAGTTCATGCATCACTTTCAAACGGTCTTCACCTTCATCGACAGATATTTCTAGTTCGAAGGCAATAGCATGCAGAATATTATCTGGTGACAGACTAGGATTCGCTAAATACACCACTTCTACATTTTCGGGTAACTCAATTTCAAGCATCCTGCACAACATGGTCTTTCCACTACCGACTTCACCTACAACCTTGACAATACCTTCACCACTGGTAATTGCATAAATAAGTGCTTCAAGCACAGCACCTCGATTACCACCTGGAAAAAATAAACTGGTATCAGGAGTAATCTTGAATGGTGCCTGGTTTAAACCAAAATAATCGTGATACATTAGTCGGTACTCTCATCTGTATGTTTTTGTATCCTGCTATAGAGAGTCGTCCGGTTTATACCAAGTATACGAGCAGCTTTGCTTAAATTGTTACCGCATATTTTTAGTGCAATATTGATATAGAGTTTCTCGCGTTCTTGTAAACTATTATCCAATTGAAACGTCTGGCTTTGCAGCTCTTGCTGTATTCTCTCATCAATTTCTTCATTACCACTTATATTTATCGGAGCAGTTGTTTCTAATTCAGACTCAAGTTTCTCAAAATTAACAGTCTTACCAGGATATTTGGCACCTAATCTAATGACTATATTACGTAATTCTCTTACGTTGCCTGGGAACATATAAGTTTGCAAAGCCTCCTTGGCTTCATCGTCCAACGTGAATGGTTGACTAGAAATAGAATACATCTTCTGAAAATGTTCCAGTAATAAAAAACAATCTTCGGCACGATCACGTAATGGTGGAACGATAATTGTTAAGACACTCAAGCGATGATAAAGATCTTTCCGAAAGTTATTTACCTTGACGGCTTCTTTCAAATCCTTGTTTGTAGCCGCGATTATTCTGGCATTTGATATTCTGACCTGAGTTTCTCCTAAACGATAATATTCTCCATTTTCAAGTACACGCAATAATTTTGACTGTAAACTCAGCGGTAAATCACCAATTTCATCTAGAAATAAAGTACCTTCATTTGCTTCTTCAAAAAACCCTGCCTTATCCGATGTCGCTCCGGTAAAGGCACCTTTGCTATGTCCAAATAATTGTGCCTCCAGTAATTCTGGGGAAAAAGCTGCGCAGTTTAATGTGAGGAAAGGTGCTTTGGCATGTGTGCTCTGTTTATGCAAATTTTCTGCAACAAGTTCTTTACCACTACCTGATTCACCTTCTATCAGGACCGAAAAAGGTGTTTCTGCAAACTGTTGGATCATACTGCGTAATGTTTCAATAGCGGGGCTATTACCTAATAAAATTTCCTTGTCCCTTTCAATATCCAGCTGTGATTGTTCTGCGTCCAGCATCATAATTTGATGCTTAAGACGTGAATTCAGTAAATTTATATCACAGGGTTTAGGGATAAAGTCTACGGCTCCCAAGGTTAATGCACGTTGAATATTTGCTTTTTTATCTTGACCAGAAAGTACAAGAATTTTAATGTCGCGATTTAACACCAACAGATCGCGAATAAGAGCAAAGCCTTCAGTTGGTGAATGAGGCTTTGGTGGTAATCCGAGATCAATCAGGGCGAGTGAAGGGACAATACCAGCAGATTGCAATAATGTATTAGTTTGTTTGCGAGTCTCCGCAGTAAAAATATCGTAGTGTTCCTGCAGTACCATGCCAAGAGACTCAACGATCAAGGGATCATCATCAACCAAAAGCAAACATGGTTTACTCTCAAGGTCTTGCGTTAATACGCTGTTGGAACTATCTGACAAACTAACATCCCTCGTGTATTGTGCCTTTGTCATTTTCACCAATGGTTTTTTGCACCATCACTAGTAACTATAGTCACTTCACAAGCTATAAGGTTAATTTCCCGTTATATTGGCATTACTATCTATTCTCGATACGCTTATCAATACCCAGATTTTTCCATATTGTTTCAGATGCGATAGCTTGGTTCATTGTATACATATGTAAACCTGGGGCACCTTGTTCAAGCAGATTTTCACAAAGACGCGTGGTCACATCTGTGCCAAATTCGCGGATCGCGGTCCGATCATCACCGAATTCCTGTAGGCGTTTTAATATCCAACGTGGAATTTCTGCACCACAGGCCTCTGAGAACCGAACTAATTGTGTACATGTCACAATAGGCATAATGCCTGGAACGATTGGGATATCAATGCCCATTTCTTCACAACTATCGATAAAACGATAATAGGCATCTGGATTATAAAAATACTGTGTGATTGCACTGTTCGCACCAGCATCTACTTTACGCTTGAAATTTTCCAGGTCTTTGCTGGCACTGGGTGCTTGTGGATGAAACTCAGGATAAGCCGCAACCTCAATATGAAAATAATCACCGGTTTCCTGTCGAATGAATTCTACTAATTCATTTGCATAACGTAACTGGCCATGGCTACCCGTAACACCAGAGGGGGCATCGCCACGTAAAGCAACTGTTCTTTTAATACCAGCATCTTTATATGCATACAGGACTTGCTTTATTTCATCAGTCATATGGGCGATACATGAAATATGTGGTGCAGCTTCTATCCCGGTTTTTTCCATAATATTCTGTACTGTCTCAAAAGTACGTTCTCTCGTACTACCACCAGCACCAAAAGTTACAGAAAAAAAATCGGGCTTTAACTTTGCCAGACGTTCCTGGGTATTTTTCAGCTTGCCTACCGCCTCCGGTGTTTTCGGAGGAAAGAATTCAAAACTGAACTTTGGTCTATATTGTTTTTGCGATTCCATAATTACTTAAAATATATTTGTTTAAAAAATTGAAGTATTTTTGCGAAAACAAAGCGCAACACTTTAGAGAAGCGGAATGTATATGCCAATACATGAGCATCGGAAAAAGTGTCGCAACGACGCATTCGTGAAAATAGGCAATTTTTAATAGCGATAATGATCGGGTTTATATGGTCCCTCAACCTGCACATTAATATAGTCAGCCTGTTGCTTAGTCAATTCAGTAAGATTTGCACCGATTCGTTCGAGATGTAGACGCGCTACTTTTTCATCCAGATGCTTGGGCAACACATAAACATCTTTTCCATATTGATCATTACGGGTAAATAACTCAATCTGTGCCAACACCTGGTTAGTAAATGAATTCGACATGACAAAACTGGGATGACCGGTAGCACAACCCAGATTCACCAAGCGTCCCTTTGCTAATAAAATAATCCGCTTACCATCAGGGAAAATTACATGATCAACTTGCGGTTTGATCTCTTCCCATTCATATTTTTCCAGACTGGCCACATCAATCTCGTTATCAAAGTGACCAATGTTACAAACAATCGCCTGGTTCTTCATTTTGACCATATGATCATGTTGGATCACATTAAAATTTCCGGTCGTTGTAACAAAGATATCTGCCTTGTTACAGACATCATCCATCTTCACAACGCGATAACCTTCCATCGATGCCTGTAGTGCACAGATAGGGTCGATTTCAGTAACCCATACAGTAGCGCCAAGTCCACGTAATGATTGGGTGCAACCCTTACCAACATCACCGTAACCCAATACCAATGCAATCTTACCAGCAATCATCACGTCGGTTGCGCGCTTGATACCATCAACCAAAGACTCACGACACCCATATAGGTTATCGAATTTTGATTTGGTTACAGAATCGTTCACATTGATTGCAGGAAAGGGTAATTCACCTTTCTTTTGCATTTGATAAAGACGCTGTACACCGGTCGTGGTTTCTTCGGTAACACCTTTAATATTTGCCAAGGTGCGCGAATAATAATTACTGTCTTCGGCCAGTTTCTTTTTTATAGAAGCAAACAAACAAATTTCTTCTTCCGAGTCTGGATTTTCAATAACAGAGGGATCACTTTCCGCCTTGGTACCAAGAATCAATAATAGTGTTGCATCACCCCCATCATCGAGAATCATGTTGGGTGACCCGCCATCAGACCAGGTCATCATGCGATGTGTATAGTCCCAATATTCTTCAAGAGTTTCGCCCTTATAAGCAAACACTGGAATATTCTGATCGGCTATCGCAGCAGCGGCATGATCTTGGGTAGAAAAAATATTACAAGACACCCATCGAACTTCGGCGCCCAGGGAACGTAATGTTTCAATCAAGACCGCCGTCTGGATTGTCATGTGTAATGAACCAGCTATACGCGCACCTTTTAAAGGTTGCTCAATTGCGTATTCCTTACGGATTGACATCAATCCGGGCATTTCGGTTTCTGCAATACGGATTTCCTTATGGCCCCATTCGGCCAGAGATAGGTCTGCTACGTGGTAATCAGAAAATACTTTGTCTGCCGCTGCGCTCATATTGTTTTTCCTCCAAACAATTTAAGCGAGCGCCGTTTCGATCTTTCTGCGTTTAGCCCGAGCCTGGCAGACCCAATATAAAGTCTGTCGCAACGCCCCTCAGGCATGCAGTTGTAAAGGGAAATAAAGTATAACGCCATTAATTGTAGATTCAAGGGATGATGTGCAGGACGAGGCACAGGGACGTGCTAGTGTCGCGATCGCAGGAAGCGAAGGAGCGACCGCCCTTCTTAAGGTTTCAAAGCCAAATCAAAAATTTAATGTATTAGGCTGCATTACTTAAACCAGCCGCCTCCCGCAATACATCCGCCTTATCAACCAGTTCCCAATTAAACCCCGCATCTTCTCGGCCAAAATGACCATAAGCAGCACTGTTGCGGTAGATAGGACGCAATAAATCCAGGTTCTGGATAATTGCTTTTGGTCTTAAATCAAAATGTTCGCGAATCAGGGCAACGATTTGTGTCTCATCTATTTTTCCGGTGCCGAATGTACTTACCATTAGGCTCACTGGTTCTGCTACACCAATCGCATAGGCAAGTTGCACTTCACATTTGTCTGCAAGGCCAGCCGCAACAATATTTTTGGCAACATAACGGCTTGCATAAGCAGCC
>CAZCXC010000223.1:0-5235 GCA_964502505.1 uncultured Enterobacteriaceae bacterium | reverse complement strand
ATTCGTTTCACTGTCGGATAATCGGATTCTTGTCATTTTGGTGATTAGTGATCAGGAAATTCAAAATCGCATCATTCATACAGCCAGGGCCTATACTGCTTCTGAGCTTCAACAGGCATCAAATTACTTAAATAATATGTTTGCTGGCAAAGATCTGCCCTCTATTCGGGCTGAATTATTAAAAGAACTTGAAAGAATGAAAGATAACGTCAATCAACTGATGCAATCAGCAATTGAAATGGCGCAACAGGCTTTTTCTGCCAATGAAAATAAAGATGATTATGTCATTACAGGACAAACCAATTTGATGGATGTGGCGGAACTTTGTGATGTTGAACGGTTAAAGAAGTTATTTGATAGCTTCAATCGCAAGCGGGATATACTGCATTTATTGGAACAATCGATAAATGCAAAAGGTGTCCAGATCTTTATTGGTGAAGAGTCAGGTTATGATGTCCTTGATAATTGCAGTGTAGTAACGTCACCCTATGAAGTAGATGGGCATGTATTAGGCGTGCTCGGTATTATTGGTCCAACCCGCATGCACTATGAGCGAGTTATTCCTATCGTTGATATTACAGCGAAGATGCTTGGATCAGCCTTGAATTCACAATACTAATCCCCACCTGTAGGCAACATAAAAACAAATTTACTATTGCAGTTTATCCGTGCGGCTTAATTAATTGAGGTAATTATATTATGGGAGGTAAACAAAACGATCCTACGGTGGATGTAGAAGAACAACATGGTGATTCATTAGAGATATCAGCCGATGAATCCGTGCCCACATTAAAGGAAGAAAATTTAGTAGAAGTAGATGAGTCGGAAAAGGGTGAACTTGCAGAAGAAGCTGAACATAAACCAGAATCTGAGTTAGAAATTGATCTGGAAGATGTCACGGCTGCAATAGAAACGCTATCACAAGAGATTGAAGTACTTAAACAAACCGCAGAAGATAATCTGGATAAGGCATTACGCGCCCAGGCCGAATTGGATAATGTCCTTAAGCGCACCAGTCGCGATATTGAAAATGCGCACAAATATGCTCTCGAAAATTTCGTGACAGAATTACTACCGATTTTGGATAGCATGGAATTAGGCATATCGGCATCCGATAGTGGAGAAGATGTTGCCAACCTGCGTGAAGGTATGGATCTAACCCTAAAGATGTTCGTTGATACCCTGGAAAAATTTGGTGTCATAGTGATTGACCCGCAGAATGAGAAATTTAATCCCGAAATACACGAAGCTGTTTCAATGCAGGAACTTGAAGATGTAGAGTCGGGCTCGGTGATCAGCGTGATGCAAAAGGGTTATGAACTCAACGGCAGACTGGTCAGGCCTGCCATGGTCATGGTGGCTAAATAATTAATGTTTCCAGCTTGAAAAATAAGCATCCAGCCCAATATTCGTTACAAGATTCGGGGTTTACTTTTTATTTATTAACTTATTGATTTTCGGAGATTTTTAAAATGGCAAAGATTATTGGTATTGACCTGGGCACAACCAACTCATGTGTGGCCGTGCTGGAAAGTGGCCAGCCCAAAATCATTGAAAATAGTGAAGGTGCGCGTACCACGCCATCTATTATTGCCTATACCGATGATGATGAAGTATTGGTTGGACAATCTGCTAAACGTCAAGCTGTAACCAATCCAAGCAATACACTATTTGCGATTAAACGGTTGATCGGACGTAAATTTCAAGATGATGTCGTACAGAAAGACATTCATATGGTGCCTTATAAAATATGTGAAGCAGATAATGGAGATGCCTGGGTTGAGGTCAATGGTAAAAAGATGGCCCCACCTGAGATATCTGCGCGTGTGTTAATGAAAATGAAACAGACAGCGGAAGACTACCTGGGTGAAAAGGTTAACGAAGCCGTTGTTACAGTCCCTGCCTATTTTAATGACTCCCAGCGACAAGCTACAAAAGATGCGGGCAAGATTGCAGGACTTGAGGTTCGACGTATTATTAATGAACCAACTGCTGCCGCACTGGCCTATGGCATGGACAAGAAACATGGTGATGCCAAAATAGCGGTCTTTGATCTGGGTGGCGGTACCTTTGATATTTCAATCATTGAAATTGCAGAAGTTGACGGCGAGCATCAATTTGAAGTGCTTTCCACTAATGGAGATACTTTTCTGGGCGGTGAAGATTTTGATCTTCGCATCATTGATTATCTTTGTGATGAATTTAAAAAGGATCAAGGTGTCGATCTGCACAACGATCCACTTGCGCTACAGCGATTAAAAGAAGCGGCAGAAAAAGCAAAGATCGAATTATCATCAACTCAACAGACCGATGTGAACCTGCCTTATATTACTGCAGACAGTTCAGGTCCAAAACATCTGAATATGAAGTTGAGTCGGGCTAAATTGGAAGCCTTAGTAGAAGATTTAGTTGAACGTACTCTCGCGCCATGTACAACAGCATTAGATGATGCTGGAGTATCCACTTCGGATATTACTGATGTAATTTTGGTGGGTGGTCAGATACGTATGCCACTGGTACAAAAAAAGGTAAAGGAATTATTCGGCAAAGAACCTCGCAAAGATGTCAACCCAGACGAAGCCGTAGCAGCAGGTGCTGCGATCCAGGCGGGTGTATTGGGTGGCGATGTAAAAGATGTCTTATTACTTGATGTCACACCCTTATCATTGGGCATAGAAACCTTGGGCGGTGTGATGACCAAATTGATCGAGAAGAATACCACGATACCAACTAAGGCTAATCAGACTTTCTCAACTGCTGAGGACAACCAAACAGCAGTGACCGTGCATGTCTTGCAGGGTGAACGTGAAATGGCAGCGGGTAATAAATCACTTGGTCGTTTTGATCTGTCAAATATACCACCGGCATCACGCGGTGTCCCTCAGATCGAGGTTACCTTTGATATTGATGCCAATGGTATTTTGAATGTATCTGCAAAAGACAAAGCTACAGGGAAAGAACAGTCGATCATAGTTAAGGCATCCAGCGGTTTGTCAGAAGAAGAGATTGAAAATATGGTTAAGGATGCCGAAGCCCATGCCGAAGAAGATCGACAGGCAAAGGAACTGGTTGAGACACGAAACATGGCTGAAAATATGATCCATGCGACCAAAAAATCTATGGAGGAACTTGGTGACAAGGTTGAGGAGCAGGAGAAAAATGATATTGAAGTTGCAATTAAAGATTTAGAAACTGCACTTGATGGAAATGATAAAGCGTCTATAGAAGAGAAGACGCAAAAACTTACGGAAGTTTCCGGTAAACTTGCAGAACGCGTCTATCAACAGTCGGCAGAACAGGCACAGGCTGCAGAAAATAAGAATGAGGCAAGCAACACTGATGCAGACAATGAGGCAGAAAATGTTGTTGATGCTGAATTTGAGGAAGTCGACGACGATAAAAAATAATTAATTGGCAGTTGGAGAAATAAAATAGGTGATAGGTAAAGGTAACAACCTGACCTATCGTAAATGAACTGGCCTGGAAAGAGTCAAAATCTCTCTCCGGGCTTGTTTGTGTGATGAGCTATAACAATATTCGCAATAATGGCAAGTAAAAGAGATTACTACGATATTCTTGGGGTAACTAAAAATGCCACTGACGCAGAGCTTAAAAAAGCTTATCGTAGATTAGCGATGAAATTCCATCCTGATCGCAATATTGATGATGCAAGCGCTGAAGGGAAATTTAAAGAAGCCAAGGAAGCTTATGATGTTCTTTCTGATAGCCGTAAGCGGGCAGCTTATGATCAGTTTGGCCATGCAGGTGTAGATCAGAGTATTGGTGGTGGGGTTGGGCCAGGTGCTGGTGGATTTGGTGATATTTTTGACAGCGTCTTTGGTGATATTTTTGGTGGTGGTGCACGAGGTGGAGGACCAGGTGTGTTCCGTGGAGCGGATCTACGTTATAACCTTGATCTGGATCTTGGAGATGCTGTCTCAGGAACAACGATAAGGATTCGCGTCCCTAAATTAACAAGTTGTAATGAATGTAATGGCTCAGGGGCAAAAAAAGGTAGTTCGCCCGTAAATTGTCCAACTTGCGGTGGGCAGGGACAAGTCCGCATGCAGCAAGGTATGTTCTCTATTCAACAAACCTGCCCTCAATGTCGGGGTAATGGTAAAATTATAAACAACCCTTGTCGTAGTTGTCATGGTAAAGGAAGAGTACGTGATACGAAAACAATATCGGTGAAGGTACCGCCAGGTGTTGATAACGGTGATCGCATTCGTCTTTCCGGTGAAGGTGAAGCAGGTGAAAATGGCGGGCCTTCCGGTGATCTGTATGTCAGCATAAGTGTCAATGAACATCCAATATTTAAGCGTGATGGCACTGATTTACACTGTGATTTTCCCATTAGTTTTGCAACAGCAACTTTGGGCGGTGAAATGGAAATCCCGACGCTGGACGGTCGTGTTAAGCTGAAAATACCTCCTGAAACACAGAGCGGGAAAATGTTTCGTTTACGTGGCAAAGGGGTGAGGACTGTGCGTACTTCATCAAAAGGTGATTTACTGTGCATGGTAATGGTGGAAACACCAGTGAACCTTACGCGTAAACAAAAAGAACTTTTACGTGAATTGGATAAGACTCTGAAAGATGGCGGTAAAAAACACAGCCCACAAGCGAGTTCGTGGGTTAATGGGGTTAAGCATTTTTTTGACAGTATGACCCATTAGCTCAGCCCTGTTATTTTATCCGATAATTTTGTTGCAGCACTTTTCTCAAGTGCTCATTTACTAGTTGTAAACTCCACTTCTCAAAAAGCACTGCGCCTCATTCTCGAATAAAATCCCTAAGGCTAGGATATGCTGTAAAATAGTTTCTTTATCGTAATAGTTACGCTAACGTGATAAATACTTACAATTATTTAGTAAATCATTAAAGGATAACTACCAAATGACAGTAAGAGTTGGAATCTGCGGTGCGGCAGGAAGAATGGGTAAAACCATTCTGGAAGTCTGTAATGATATTAACGGAGTAGAGATTGGCGCTGCGATTGAACATGTTGAATCACCAATGATAGGTATGGATGCAGGCGAGCAGGCTGGACTTGGCAAACTGGGCATATCGATTGCTGAGAATATTGAAAGTGTTGCAGATCAGTTTGATGTTGTGATTGATTTTACCTTCGCAGCATCCGTACCAAGCAACGTAGAACAATGTGTTGCTGCTGGCAACAATATGGTGATTGGTACAACTGGCCTTACGGATGAACAAAAGGTAATCATTAAT
>CAZCXC010000222.1:0-3082 GCA_964502505.1 uncultured Enterobacteriaceae bacterium | reverse complement strand
TACGCATTTTTCTTCTCCTTCTCATATTATTAACAAATTCAATTATATAACATGTAAATGGTCATTATGTGTCCATTTGCAAGCATATTCTTTATTAAAATTGTTGACCTAAATTTATTACTTCATAGAAAAATAATATTTAACGTAATGGTTACAGAGTGACCATCTGTTTGTTTACAGTTATTAAGGATTTTATTTCTAAAATTGAGGAAGAAATGAAATTAATGAGAGAGTAATCAATGGAAAATTTTGACATTTATAATCATAAAAACTATAAGATAAAGATTAAAGTTTTGGGTCTTGGAGGTACAGGCGGCAATGCTATTGACGTCATGATTGATAAAGGAATTAAAGGTGTTGAGTTCATTGTTGCAAACACCGATTCTCAGGATCTGAAAAAAACCACCTCCCCAACTAAGCTGCAGATAGGAAACATAGTTACCAAAGGACTGGGTTCGGGGGGGAGACCCTTCCGTAGGAAGAGAAGCTGCCCTGGAAGACCAATCAAAAATTGCTGAAGCCCTAGAAGGTTCGGATATTGTATTTATTGTGGCCGGCATGGGGGGAGGTACAGGAACGGGTTCTTCACCCTTGATAGCTCAAATTTCAAGAGAGCTTGGCGCATTAACCGTCGGTGTTGTAACAAAACCATTCAGCTTTGAAGGACCTAAGCGCAACAAGCAGGCACTTGATGGTATGAAGGAGCTCGAATAAGAAGTAGACACCTTAATCGTAATCCCACTTGACGGGTTAGGGGCAGTACACACAATTAGTATTTTGGATGCTTTTCAAAAAGCTGATGAGACACTTTATCAGGCAGTTAGGGGTATTTCCGAAATTATAACCGGCCCTGGTTATATAAATGCGGATTTTGCAGAGGTTAAAAGCATGATGAGTGAAAATGATGGAAAGGCTTTAATGGGAACTGGATTTGCCAAGGGCTCAAGCAGGGGAGTTGAAGCAGCTGAGATGGCGATAACTAGCCCATTACTGGAGGATATACCAATTGACTTAGCCAAGGGGATTTTGCTGCATGTAACCGCTCCACCTGACTTTGGAATTGAAGAACTTAATGATACATGCAACTACATAAAGGAAAGGGCACATCATGATGTCAACCTGATCTTTGGACTGTTTTTTGACAATTACTCTCATGACGATGTTAGGATTACCCTTATTGCAACAGGGTTGAACAGTGATTCAGAAACACCTCCTGTTCAATCAGAAACACCATCTATACATTAATATGAGATCGGACTTGCTTAGAAGGCTTAGTATGTCTCGTCGTATGTCATCAGCAATTGTTTTGTAAGGTGAGCCCGTTAAATTTAGATATTTTGTTGTTGTAAATAGATTGCTTTATCAACTTTAATAAAGAAGTTTCTATAAAATTGTTCATCTGCAATCTGGTATACATCTACAATACCAGCATAATTATCTAGAACTTTCCCCCTAAAGTTAACCCTTACCTTAACTCGATCCCCTATTTGACTAATATTAGATGATGATTCAATTATCATGTTTTTAGACCATCTGGCATGATTACCTTCACCAAGCTGAGCAAAGAACTTAGACCATCCACTCTCTACATCAGTTTCTTTAGAAGCAGTAATTAATCCTAAATCTACATTTGCGTGCTCAATAATATAACCATCATCCTGTAATACATTAAGCATAGCTTTCATTACCATTATCGGATCGCTAACTTCAAAAACTCTAGTTTGAAATTCTCTAATTTGAAGTTGAGATTTTTGTGGGGTGGGGGTAGAAGCAGCACAAGCTGAAATCAATAAAACAATAATCAAAATTGAAGTTAAATTATATATATTCCTTGCAATCAAAACCTTTTTCCTTATTAGAATTTTGATGAATGATATGAAAATGAATGTACTTTATAATCTTTAAATTTTATAATAACTGTTAACGTTTTTTGCGTAGTTGATGCTGCTCCAGATTCTTTTGAATAACCTACTAAAAGACTCAAGATCAAACCGGTACCTCCACTGCTCTTCGAATAAGAGGCTTCGGATGCGATTTTGTCATATATCCAGGTTTCTAAACCATCACTGTCTCTAGTTACGATGTTAGGAGAACCTAAAGCTTCAGCTACATCAGCTTGAGACATACCTTCTCTAATTTCTTTTTGTACTACACCTACTGTCATCTCCCTTTCTTGAGTTTGTGGAAGTTCTTGATGGTGTTGAGAGGCTGTCATACAACCACTATGTATAATGGTTGCAATTAGTATGGGAATAAAGCCAATATAATATAGATATTTCATTTTAATATATTCTAAACATTATATAATTTTCTTAAGAATTTTTCAATTTTTGTGAGCAGTAAAAACTGGTCATTGTTCATTAAAAATCATTTAGTTTGAATATATAATTCCCTGAACGCCAGTACAGGGCATCGTCACTAACAACTGGCCCGCTATCCAACTGTGTCTGCACTGGAGCATAGCAGGATGATACTAATACCATAAGGCTAATCAATGCTATCAGTTTCAACATATTAGCTACCTCCTAATTTATTAATATTTTTTAATATATCCTCCCACTTATTATATTTTCCCTTCAAGCAAATCATCCTCAAAAGCAATTAATCCATTAATGTCTTGTTTGTAATTACTAGTTTCAGGAAAATATAAATCCATGATTCTTCCATAAACAATTTCAATTAAGGCTAATGTTCTTTCTACTTCTTCCTCTTCAATTGTTGCAACTAAATCAATTATCTCATTCTTATCTGGTTCAACAAACTCTAAAACACCTGTATTAACTTTATACTTATCTTCAAAATTCTTTGAATTTTCAATTAGGATCTTATAAAAAACTAGCTGCCTTCTATATTTATGAAGAAGCATCTTGTCGTATAATTCACCCTTTCCCCATTCACGTTTGGGTTTACCAGTTTTAAAATCATGTACAGAAAATTCATCTTTTTTAATTGGCACAATTTTATCAATCTTTCCTGTAAGATGAGCATCTCCAATAACTACTCCATGATCCCTGAAATTCAATTCAGAAATGTGTGATTTATCAAACTTATCTATCTTCTTATCATAAAATAATCCAATAGC
>CAZCXC010000221.1:0-21356 GCA_964502505.1 uncultured Enterobacteriaceae bacterium | reverse complement strand
GACCGTTCTTCTTCGTCAAATTCTTTGCTTTTTGATTCATGGTGATGCAATACGCGAAGTCTATTTCTTTGTGTTGAAATATCGGGGCCTGATTGTGGTGCAATAGGCACTGCTACCACAGCAACACTGTCTGCGCGGCCTATGGCAGGCGGAAATATGGAGGACACTGCTAGCAAGCAACAGAAATACAACTGTTTCTTAATCGGCAATTTTAGCAAGACAGCTCCCGTTCTGAATTAACTGGATATTTGCTACCCCCGGCTGGGCGGTAATATACGTTGAAATGAGTTATAACTCTAGATATTGCGTTAGTTTTTTTAACAAACACAACATGTTGAATTGTGCACCGCACTATGAATGAACCGTATCACGTCTGATGTTGCGACGCAACAATGAAGATATTGGCTTACTGCCTGACTGAAATAAGCTGATTTAACAAGGAGAAAAGTATGTGCTCACTTCTAGTTAATTTGTTTGCAGATGTTGCAGACGTTCTGGTGTGCCTACATCTATCCATATTCCGGCATAATGCTCTCCTGTAACCTCTCCTTGTGTCACAGCCTTACGTATCAACGGGACGAGGGGAAATGACCCATCACTACAATTTACAAATAACTCTGGCCGATAAACGCCGATACCACTAAACGTATATCGAGTTTTACTATCCTGAACGACCAGACCGTCTTCTAATGCAAAATCACCCTGCGGATGTTGCGGTGGATTATCCACGAGCACCAAATGCGCCAGACCAGCCAGTTTATTCAGCAATTGTGAAAATGGATAGTCTGTCCATATGTCCGCATTCACAACAATAAATGGTTTATCTCCCAGTAAAGGTAAAGCCCTGTATATACCCCCTCCCGTCTCTAACAATTTATTATGTTCAGCTGAATATTGAATACTTGCCCCAAACTGTAGTCCATCACCAAGAAAAGATTCTATTTGTTCGCCCATTAAACCATGATTTATTACCATTTCAGTAAAGCCCTCACTCACCAGGTGCTCAATCTGATGCTGGATTAAGGGTTTGTTATTTACTTCCAATAATGGTTTTGGTGTTGTATCTGTTAGTGGCCGCATTCGTTCTCCCCGGCCTGCTGCTAATATCATCACTCGCATTTGTTAATTACCTTTTCCAGATCTGATGACATTTTTGTCTTAATTAACTCAATCAGGAAATTTAACTCTGGATAGTCTTCCTCAAGATCCAGGATATGTGAAAGTGTGCGTGGAATATCTCTAAGAAAACCAGCTTTATTGTCCCGATGATAAAGTCGGGCGAAGATGCCAGATGCTTTAAGGTGGCGTTGTACGCCCATCAAATCGAACCACCGCAGGAAAACCTTCTCGCTAATTCCACCCGCATCAATGCGCCGGTAAAAGTTCATAGCCCAGTCATTAATCTTTTCTCTTGGCCACTTGATATAACAATCTTTGAACAAAGACACTAAGTCATAAGTTAACGGGCCAATAACGGCATCCTGAAAATCAATGATGCCTGGATTATTTGTAGCACAATATATTAAATTGCGTGAATGAAAATCACGATGCACAAAAACCTTTGGTTGCTCCAGAGCAGCAGTAGTTAACAATGAAAATAGTTTATCTAACTCATTATGCTGCTTTGAATCCAGCTTTATGCACAAATGTTTTTGCAAAAGCCATTCGCGAAATAATTCCATTTCTTGTAATAGCATAGATTCATTGTATGGAGGAATTTCGGTTTGATCGATATTCTGCTGAAGAGTAACCAGGGCAGTTACTGCATCAGCATATAATGCTTCAGCATTAGTATCATTAAGTACATCAAGATATAAATCATGCCCAAGATCTGTCAGTAATATAAATCCTAAATTCAAATCAACGTTAAATATTTCTGGTGCATTCACTCCACATGCATGTAATCGAGTGGCGATATCAACAAATGGTCTACAATCTTCAAGCTCAGGTGGCGCATCCATTACAATCCGGGAAGAATTATCGTATTCAAGTCGATAGTAACGGCGAAAACTGGCATCTTCCGAGGCAGGATTAATATCATAATCCCTATACCCGAGTGAATCCTGCAACCAACTATTCAGTTGTTCCAGTCGTTTGCTCATGAATAGCCGTAATACTTATATGGAGAGGGTTTGGCAATTTTTTAATTACTGTAGACAAGAATAGGCGGCCGTCTTGTGCTGCTGTGTTTATCGAAGTTATTCTTCATTTCTGGCATCATCTCAAGAAACAGTCAATAAAAACACAAACATGATACTAAATTATCTGGGGATCATATCAGGGTTAGTTTTACTGGTTTTTGGTGCTAACAAATTTGTCCAGGGCGCGGCCAATACTGCGCGTGGTCTTGGCATGTCCCCTTTAATTATCGGTATGACAATTGTTGGATTTGCAACCTCTGCTCCTGAAATTCTAGTAGGTACTGTCGCCGCATTCGATGGCAAAACCGAAATCGCCATAGGTAACGCTCTGGGATCAAATATTGCCAATATTGGTTTGGTATTGGGCATTGGAGTAATCATTAAACCCATTGTCGTTATGTCAAGAACATTAAAACGTGAATACATAATAATGGCACTCGCGATAATTATCGCATTTATATTGTCATTTAACTTGAGTCTGGACAGATTTGATGCATGCTTTTTACTATTATGTTTGTTGGCCAGTATCTATGGGCTAATTCGCATAGCCAAAATATCGCAAATTTCCGATCCACTCAATCTTGAGTTTGAGCAGGAATTATCACGCAAATCAACTTTAGGAAAATCGGTACTTGCCCTGGTGTTGGGGCTTTTATTGCTGCTGGGAGGGGCCGAATTACTGGTAAAATATTCCGTAATCGTTGCTCAATCCTTCGGTATGAGTGATCTGGTGATTGGACTGACTATCATCGCCGTCGGCACAAGTTTGCCTGAGCTTGCAGCAACAATTGCAGGAATAATGAAAAATGAACCTGATATTGCCGTTGGTAATGTGATCGGCTCAAATATGTTTAATATGTTGGTAGTGATCAGTGTGCCTGTACTTATCCAACCGACCGAATTTGAATCAATTGTAATCTGGCGAGATTTTATTGTTATGATTGGTTTTACATTGATTATGGGTTGGATGATTTATTTTAATCGTTCAGAAATCAGAGAACGGTTTGCTGGAGGGTTTTTATTGATTGGTTTCATCACTTATCAATATTGGTTATTAATACAAACTGCGTCTAGCTAAAACAAACGACATTTTTTAATGAATAAAAAAACAAATAATACAGAATCTGACAAACTAATCGAACTTGGACGCGCTGTAATTAAAACCGAGACAGACGCTGTTGCCAGATTATTAGATCGTATCGATGAAAAATTTGTGAGCGCTTGTTTGCATATTCTTGAATGTGAAGACAGAACCGTTGTTATTGGCATGGGTAAATCCGGCCATATTGGTAGCAAAATAGCGGCAACATTAGCCAGCACAGGGACACCTGCTTTTTTTGTTCACCCAGGTGAAGCCAGTCATGGTGATCTTGGGATGATCACTAAAAAAGATGTTGTTATTGCACTTTCAAATTCGGGCGAAACAGATGAGATCATGACCTTACTACCTGTAATCAAGCGCCTCAATATTCCTTTAATATCATTAACGGGTAATTTAAATTCCACCCTGGCAAAATCTTCTACTGTAAGCATAGATGTCAGTGTTAGTGAGGAAGCCTGTCCACTTGGGCTTGCACCGACCGCAAGTACAACGGCAACCCTTGCTATGGGTGATGCAATAGCTATTGCCTTATTAGAAGCACGTGGTTTCAGTGCTGAGGATTTTGCACAAGCCCATCCATCTGGAACATTAGGCCGTCGTTTATTACTTCGTGTTGCAGACATCATGCATACAGGAGATAGAATACCACTAGTTAATGAAGATACTTTACTAAAAGATGCGTTAGTTGAAATGACGCAAAAGGGTCTAGGGACAACAGCAATTGTTGATGAGGAAAATCATGTTATCGGTATCTTTACTGATGGTGATGTTAGACGATCATTTGATGACAATGCCGATGTGCATAAAACCAATGTTGGTGGACTTATGACACGCAACTGTAAAACAATTGATAAAGAACAGCTTGCCGCTGAAGCGCTCGCCATAATGGAAAATCATAAGATCAATGCTTTATTGGTTGTTGATGAAAATAATAAATTAATTGGCGTGCTGAATATGCATGACTTATTACGTGCGCGTGTCGTTTAATAATAATATGCAAGATATCATTAAAAAAGCAGAAAAAATCCGTCTCGTTATATTTGATGTCGACGGTGTACTGACTGATGGCGGATTAATACTCGGCGAAAATGGAAATGAATATAAAATATTTAACGTGCGTGACGGTCATGGGCTGGTGATGTTGAGAGATAGTGGATGTTTGATTGCCGTTATTACGGCACGCTCTTCAAAAATTGTTGCTGATCGCATGTCAGCTCTTGGTATCGAATATGTCTATCAAGGACAAAATGATAAAGGCAAAGCGATAAAAGAACTAATGGAAAAATTACAGGTCAGTAGTGAACAAATTGCATATGTAGGAGATGATCTTATCGATTTACCAGCAATGAATCTGGCGGGTTTAGCAATAGCTGTGGCTAATGCTCATCCAACAGTAATAGAATATGCAGACTGGACGACTTCAGCTTTGGGTGGTCGCGGTGCAGCGCGTGAAGTTTGTGAATTTATTATGCAATCACAAGGAACATTGGAAACACAAATACAAACCTACCTGCAAGATTGATTCACAACATAACCAAGTATGACCTGTTACAAAGTTAACTCTTTTATCTGACTGATTCATGCGTAACCGTTGGAAAATTGCATTTATTCTCAGTATCTTGGCCATTGGCAGCGCATGGTTATTGAACCGCTTAACAGATGATAAGTCTACCTCTACAGTGTTGTTACGCCATGATCCTGATTATTATATGGAAGATTTTTCTACTCTCACTATGGAACAGGATGGCACCCCTAAAAACAAACTTTTTGCAGAGTATATGGCTCATTACCCAGACGATAATACAATAGAACTCCACAAACCGAAGCTTGAAGTCTACCGTAAAAATGAAACACCAATTTTCATTACCGCGGAAAAAGGTTGGGTAACAGCTGACAATGAAGTGATTCTACTCAGTGGTGCGGTAAAATTGTGGCAAGATAATATAAACGGAAACCGCGAACTGGAAATTAATACCAGCGATGTAAAAATATTAACACAACAAGAATATGCCGAGACTGATAAACTGGCTACTATTGTAGGGGAAAAAACAACCGCGAGCGCGGTTGGAGTACGCGCCTATTTTAATGAAAGTCGAATTGAATTATTAAGTGATGTACATGGAAAAATTTTACCGAAAAGACATGCTAATTAATTTATTACTAATTTTTATACTCTCACTGCTTGGCGCTAATGCTCAAGCCTTATCGACTGACAAAGATAAACCCATTGAGATTGAAGCTGACAGTGCCGAACTTGATAATAAAAAAGGGGTTACCATCTATTACGGTAATGTTATCGTGACGCAAGGCAGCATTCGCATGACAGGAAATAAAATGACTGTCTATTTTACGGATGGCAATCTTGATACCGTTATCATGACAGGAAAACCTGCCACCTACAAACAGTTGCCGGATGACAGTAAAATCTACGATGAAGCAGAAGCCCTGACGATGGAATACCATGAACTCAAATCACTTATCATTTTGAAGGAGAACGCAATAGTTAAACAAGAGGGCTTACAATTTAGCGGCAAAAGAATTGAATATGACACTGTAAGCAGTCGTGTTAAAGCTGAAGGTGGGATTAAACAGCGGCAAAATGGAGATGGTACTGAGGCAACGGGGGGAAAACGTGAGCGCGTTAAGATAACTATAAAACCAAAGAAAAAGCAAAATTAATACTACAATTGCCATTCGCCTTATATACATTAGATGCAGTCGGCACATCTTTAAAATAATATTACTATTATGAGTGTTTTATCAGTTCGCCATCTGACAAAATCCTTTCGTGCACGCCTAGTCGTCAAAGACATTAGCCTTACAGTACATGCGGGAGAAATCGTTGGATTGCTTGGCCCAAATGGTGCCGGGAAAACAACCAGCTTTCATATGATCGTTGGTCTCATTGCTTGTGATGAGGGGACAATACATATCAACAAACAAGAAATAAGTAGGCTGCCTATGGATGAACGCTCTCATCTTGGATTAGGCTATTTACCTCAAGAAGCTTCTATATTTCGCAGGATGACTGTTGAGGAAAATATAATGGCTATCCTGCAGACACGTCCAAAACTGAATAAGGTACAATTACAGCGACGTCTTGAAAATTTAATGCGTGAATTCCATATCAGCCATTTGCATGAAAATCTTGCCACCAGCTTATCCGGTGGTGAGCGTCGGCGCGTAGAAATTGCAAGAGCTCTGGCAACTGAACCAAAATTCTTACTCCTCGATGAGCCTTTTGCTGGAATTGATCCAATTTCAGTAAATGATATCCAGCGTATAACCCGGTACTTAAGCCAACATGGTATCGGCATTCTAATAACCGACCATAATGTGCGCGAGACATTAGGTATTTGTGATCGTGCCTATATTGTAAATGATGGCCATATTATCGCTGAAGGGACGCCTGAGGAAATTCTGCAGAACAAGCAAGTACGAAATGTCTATCTAGGTGATAAGTTTAGCCTTTAGATACCCGTTTTTTACCTTGCCCAGTCTCCACAGTTGAATTTTTGAGTTAAACTTACGTATATGAAACCCTCTTTACAATTAAGAGTTGGTCAGAGCCTGACCATGACGCCACAATTACAGCAAGCAATTAAGCTGCTGCAGTTATCTAGTCTTGAGCTACAGACGGAAGTACAGGATGCACTGGAATCAAATATGATGCTTGAACTGGATGTAGAAGAGGATATCGATATTGGCAACCAAAACGAAATAGGCCCCGTTGATGAAACACCCAATAATTCTGAGTCGACAGAAACTAATATTCAAAATGAATCGCTTAATATACCGGAAGATTTACCCGTCGATAGTGCCTGGGAAGATATTTATGATGGCAGCATGTACCACGTAAAAAACTATACTAATACTGCTGTACTATATGATAATCAGGACACAAACGAGAAAACGTTGCGCGATCATTTGCTTTGGCAACTCAACGTAATACCAACCACTGAAGCCGATAAAATTATAGCTATAACTATTATAGATTCGTTAGACGATGATGGATATTTAACATGTAAACTTGAAGATATTCATGAGTCCCTTGGGGGTGATCATGAAGTTGGCGTTGATGAGATAGAAGCAGTGCTAAGACTTATTCAGGCCATGGAACCTGCTGGTATTGCATCCAGAGATTTAAAAGAATGTTTACAATTACAACTTAATCAATGCAATCCTGATACACCCTATTTGGAAAAAGCCAAAGAATTAGTGTCCAAATATTTACAGTTATTAGCTTCACGTGACTTCAATCAATTAACGCGACGCCTTAAACTTAAACAGGATGATTTACAAAAAGTCATCGCATTAATTCAGTCGATGAATCCCCGGCCAGGTGGTCAAATACAGGAAACTAGAACAGAGTATATTGCACCAGACGTGTATGTAAAAAAAAATAAAGGTGCATGGCGAGTAGAACTCAATACGGATACAATTCCACAATTAAGAATAAATACAAATTACGCGAACATGGTTCAGAGAGCTAATAATAGTGACGAAAACAATTCACTGAAGACACACTTGCAAGAAGCACGCTGGTTTATAAAAAGTCTGCGAAGCCGAAGTGAAACACTTCTGCGTGTTGCAACTGCTATTGTTGAGCGGCAACGTGCGTTTCTTGAATATGGTGAAGAAGCAATGAAGCCTCTCGTATTACATGATATTGCCGATGTCCTTGATATGCATGAGTCAACAATATCAAGAGTAACTACACGAAAATATATGCACACCCCAAGAGGTATATTTGAGTTGAAGTATTTCTTCTCAAGTCATCTAACTACAGAAAATGGGGGCGCATGTTCATCAACAGCTATACGTGCATTAATAAAAAAGCTAGTGGCCGCAGAAGCACCACAAAAACCATTAAGTGATAATAAAATTTCAGCCCTTTTGTCTGAACAAGGCATTAAAGTGGCGCGTAGAACTATTGCTAAATATCGTGAGGGAATGGCTATTCCCCCATCAAACGAAAGAAAGCGACTTGCCTGATAGTATAAAAAACCATAATTCTAGGATAAGGAGTTGTTATGCAAATAAACTTAACGGGCCATCATGTAGAGGTTACCCCGGCATTGCGTTCATATGTGGAAAATAAACTCGAGCGAGTTGAGAGACATTTTGATAATATGACTAATGTTCACGTTATACTCAGCGTAGAAAAGGGACGCCAGATTGCTGAAGCTACAATACACGTTAATCGAGGAAAGATTTTTGCAGACGACAAACATGAAGATATGTATGCCGCTATCGATGGACTCATAGATAAATTAGACCGTCAAATTAAAAAACATAAAGAAAAATTAACTGACCATCGCCGGGGTGAACCCAGCCTTAAAAAATCAGTAAGTTAGCAAAACAATATTTCTTCAAATTATTTTTCACTGATTCATATATCATGCAGATCTCGGAAATTTTATCCGCGGAACGTATTCTTTGTAATATAGAAACCTCAAGCAAGAAAAGCGCATTGGAAGTATTAGCTAGACTTATTGCGGGAACAAACCCATCATTAACCTATGCTGAAATATTCAGCTGTCTTTTTGCCCGAGAAAAACTTGGCAGTACAAGTTTAGGTGGCGGGGTAGCTATACCTCATTGCCGTTTCGTTGATAGCAAAAAAACAATTGGTGCATTTATTCAGCTTAGGGAAGCGATAGATTATGACGCCATAGATCAACAACCAGTTGATCTTATATTTGCTTTGTTAGTGCCTGAAGATTCAACAAATGAACATCTGCAGATACTGGCCACATTGGCAGAACTGTTTGGGGATAATAGCTTGCTCGCTCGCCTGAGAGTAGAATCGGAGCCAGAAGAAATATTTAAAATCCTCACTGGATAATTGATCATGGCAGAGGTAGTAAACCAACTAACTGTACAAGATCTCTACGCGAATCATTGCGAAAAACTAAGTTTACAATGGGTTGCAGGACAACAGGGTGGTAAGCGCTCTATAGTACCTGAAGATAATCAGGACACGGACCCAAATATTGTAGACGATGATCTTAATGACCCATGCAACATTAATCTTTCAAAAAACAGAACGCTTAGTATTATTAATGTACGTGAGTTGTTTGGTGATAGCGCAATAAAAACTAACAAATATTTACGTCTGATTATTCATCTTGAGCCTCTGGATAGAAACAATTTAATACAGATTGATCGTCTAGAAGGGAGTTATCGAACACAACGTGTTCTCGATCTTGATATCCCCGTAATTACCTTACCGGTGGCACCTGGTCGTAACCTCGCGGTACTACTTGAATGTGCGGCACGAAATCATATGCTACGTTTGAGTGGATATAACGCATCAGATGAACTTTCAGAAAGACAACGTATTTTACTCGAACTAGAGAATCGATGATGAGAAAACAAGGGCGACGGTTGATTATCATCAGCGGCCTGTCTGGCGCAGGTAAAACTGTTGCCCTTAATTCGTTGGAAGATTTAGATTTCTACTGTATAGATAATCTCCCCATAAGCTTGCTTAATGAAATTTCAAAACAAATCTCTAACCCTTCAAGCAAATATTCGAATAAGTTTGCTATTGGGATAGATGCCCGTAATCCTGAGCAGGATATTGATAACCTTCCAAGTACAATCGCAGCTTTAAAAGAGCAAGGAATTAAAGTTGATCTGGTCTATTTAGAAGCCAATGATGATGTATTGACAAGTCGTTTCAGTGAAACACGCCGCAAACACCCCTTGTCTTCAGATAAAAAATCACTACCAGAGGCCATAGTACTTGAACGACAGATAATGGAAAAATTATCACTACTAGCAGACATGCGAATTGATACAAGCCATACGCTAATGCATCAATTACGCGATATAGTACGCGAACGCATTGCGGAACTGCCTCTTTCGTCCTTATCCATCCAATTTACTTCGTTTGGATACAAACATGGGGTACCTAGAGACGCTGATTTCGTTTTTGATGTGCGCTGCTTACCTAACCCTTATTGGGAAAAGCACCTGCGTAGTCTTTCCGGAAAAGATCAACCTGTCATTGAATTTTTGTCAAAACAAAAACTAGTTCTAGATATGATTAAAGAACTTCAAGATTTTCTCGAGCGCTGGATACCAAAATTTGAAGCTGATAACCGAAGTTATTTATGTGTGGCTATTGGCTGTACTGGTGGTCACCATCGCTCAGTGTACATTGCAGAAACACTTTCCAGATACTTTTTACAATTAAACAAACACGTAATATTAAATCATCGGGATATTTGATATGAGTGTAGGCTTATTAATAATTAGCCATGATGGCATTGGGCCAGCCCTTCTCGGTACTGCAAAATCAATGCTCAAAGATTTCCCCCTGAGAACAAAATTATTAACAGCATCACGTGATAGTGACCCTGCTGAATTAGCATCCAGCGCAATTGAACTAATTGAAGAACTTGATGATAAAGAGGGCGTATTAGTGCTAACTGACTTATATGGATCAACTCCCTCTAACATTGCACAAAAATTTATGAATGAAAAAAATATTTGTGTCGTAACCGGCCTTAATTTGTCTATGCTAATCCGGGTATTTAATTACCCACAGCTTGGCCTTGATGATCTAGCAGAAAAAGCGATTAGCGGTGGAAAAGATGGCATCGTCATGATTAGGGGAGAATAAATCATAATGCCTACACGCTCTGTGACTATTATGAATAAAGTAGGGTTACACGCACGGGCTGCTGCTCGCTTCGTACAAGAAGCTTCTGCTTTTGAAAGCACGGTCAATGTTAGGCATGCTGGCAAAGAAGTCAATGGTAAAAGCATAATGGGTATGATGATGTTAGCAGCAGCCCAAGGGATGACTATCGATCTCATTGCAAATGGTAGTGATGAAGAAAATGCACTTGATACACTTGAAGCGTTGATATCAGATCGTTTTGGAGAGGACAAATGACTATAGCACTGCATGGAGTGGGAGTGTCCAGAGGAATAGCTATCGGCAATGTACACCTCATTGAAAGTGATCAACTTGATATTCATGAATACACCATTCAGAACTCTTTAATCGATAAAGAGATTCAACGTTTTGAAGAAGCTCTAACGAGTGCCAGACAACAACTTCGTGCCATAAAGGAACATATCCCTAAAACTACAGATGTTGATATAGCTGCATTTATTGATACTCATTTACTAATGACGGAAGATACTGCCTTAACACTTGAACCAATGCGATTAATACGCGAACTGACTTGTAATGCAGAGTGGGCATTAAAACTCCAGCGTGATGCATTAGTTACTGTGTTTGAAGAGATGGATGATCCTTATTTGCGAACACGAAAAGATGATGTTGATTATGTGGTTAATCGTATTCAAAGAATTCTTCTCAAACGAACCCCCTTAAGGCATGAAGTAGCTGATAATCGTCTTTCAGGTTATATCGTTCTGGCGAATGATTTAACACCGGCTGATACTGTATTGATGCAACATCATGGTATTGCCGCCTTTGCGACTGAATATGGCGGCCCAACTTCACATACAGCAATTCTTGCACGCAGTTTGGGTATCCCGGCAATTGTTGGATTACAACATGCATTACGTTACATCAAAGAAGAAGATCTTATGATCATCGACGGTAGCAGTGGTGTAGTACTGGTTGATCCTGATAAACAATCGCTTTCGCATTATCACAAGTTACAAAAACAAGAAAAACAACAATATTCAGCACTGCGGAAACTTAAGAGTACCCCCGTTGTCACTCTGGACAATATCCCGATCGAGCTCCAGGCAAATATAGAATTACCACGAGACTTCAATACTGTACTCGAAGTTGGTGCGAGTGGTGTAGGATTGTACAGGACAGAGTTTCTTTACATGAATCGTGAAACGCCGCCTGATGAGGAGGAACATTACCAAGCGTATATAAAGGTTATTGATATACTAAAAGGCTTACCCTTAACTATTCGCACACTGGATCTTGGTGCCGACAAACAAGTTGATGGAGGTCGACAATCCGGACCGGTTGCTTCAAACCCTGCGCTTGGATTACGGGCTATAAGATTATGTCTAAAAGAACCTGACTTATTTAAACCACAATTGCGTGCTATTTTGAGAGCATCAGTACACGGCCCAGTGCGCATTATGATCCCGATGCTTTCAAACACCCAGGAAATGCATCAAGTCCTACAATTAATAAATGAAATAAAAAAAGAACTAGATAATCAAAATATTCCTTATGATCATGATCTCCCAATTGGTGGCATGATTGAGGTTCCTGCAGCGGCGGTATGTGCTGATATATTTGCCAAACATTTAGATTTTCTTTCAATAGGAACCAATGATCTCATTCAGTATACAATGGCGATTGACCGGGTAAATGATGAAGTTAACTATCTTTATGATCCACTACACCCTGCTGTATTAAGGTTGATTTACACCACATTACAGGCTGGTGAAAAAGAAAATATACCTGTGGCCATGTGTGGTGAAATGGCGGGGGAAACACGCCATACAGGTTTGTTGTTAGGTTTGGGGTTGAGGGTGTTTAGTGTGCACCCTGCAACTTTATTAGAAGTAAAACAGATCATTAATAACAGCAAATTAGCTACGCTAAAAAAACTTGCGCAAAAAACACTAAAAGCCAGCAATGGGGCAGAAGTTGCCAAAATAATGGGGGTAATCAGCCATTAGCTAACAACTCTACCAGCATCCTATCGAAATAAACTTTTTCTATTAAGGTTAACATTTCTGTAATATATTTTACTCCCTATTCAAACTTTTGGTTGTTACACTTGAGATGAAATCGATATGCCAAACTTATGAGCGAACCAACTCAACAAAATTTGACGCCGACTATAGCTGAGTTACTACATAAATCACTCAGTGCTAATACGTTTGATCTTTCCCGTGAGTTACTCTCGCAAATGCACCCGTCTGAGATTGCTGATGTATTGGAAGGTCTGCCCGGCAAAACTCGTGAAATATTGTGGAACCTTATTGATCCAGAAGCTGAAGGAGATGTCCTATCAGAACTACAGGATGCTGTTCGAGCAGAATTACTCGAAAACATGCAGCCACAAGAAGTTGCTGAAGCAACAAAAAATCTGGATGCTGATGATGCCGTTGATATTATTCAGGATCTACCAGAGGACGTACAAGACTCCGTTTTGTTGTCAATGGACGAGCAAAACCGACAACGTCTTGCTTCTGCTTTATCCTACCCAGAGGACACTGCCGGCGGTCTTATGAATATTGATGTTATATCAATCAGGGCTGATGTCACTCTGGATGTTGTTCATCGTTATTTACGCCGGTTGGGTGAAATCCCAGAAAGAACAGACAATCTCATGATTATAGATAGAGATAATAAATATTTAGGTGTATTAACTTTAGCCAGTATTTTGCTCAAAGAGCCTGATACCAGTGTGGGTGAAATTATGACAGAGCAAACAGGAATACCCGCGGATATTCCTGCAGGTGATGTTGCAAAAATATTTGAAACACGTGATTTGGTCTCTGCGGCAGTAGTCGATCAAAATAATTTTCTTCTAGGGCGTATCACTGTTGATGACGTAGTGGATGTCATACAGGAAGAAGCCGAACACGCGGTCAGGAGCATGGCTGGTCTTGGGGATGATGATATGTTTGCCCCAGTGATTACTAGTACAAAACGACGTGCATTGTGGTTAGGTATTAACCTGGCCACAGCTTTTCTAGCTGCCTGGGTTATTGGTAGGTTTGAAGATACTATTCAACAACTCGTTGCATTGGCAGTACTCATGCCTATTGTTGCTGGTATGGGGGGTATTGCCGGAAGCCAAACTTTGACTATTGCTATTCGCGGTATTGCATTAGGCCAAATCAGCAAATCCAATGCAAAGGCTTTGATATTTAAAGAAGGTGCTGTTGGTGTGCTAAACGGCATTATGTGGGCCTGTGTCGTAGCCTTAATTGTCATCATGTGGTTCCAGAATTTATCGCTCGGGATCATTATAGGTTTGGCTATGATCATAAACCTTATTATCGCAGCACTTGCTGGCGCTTTTATTCCTTTGGCACTTAAGCGGTTCAATATTGATCCAGCTATTGCAGGTGGAGTCATATTGACAACCGTTACTGATGTAGTTGGATTTATGACATTTCTTGGTCTAGCAGCATTGTTTTTAGTAACTTGATTTTAAAATAATAACTAAAATGAGCACCTGTGCTGTTTGCACTTCTACTAACATTGTTTTCTTAACCGCACTTGATGGTTTTAATTTTAAACAATGCAATAACTGTGAGTTTATATTTCTTGATCCCATGCCTTCCCAGGCTGAACTAAATGAACAATATACTAATAAACATGAAGAAGCCGAACCAACCTACGACAAAGCTGGCTCCAGATTACGTCGTGCCATTATAAAGCTGCCACGCTATTTCCCTTACGCATTTAGGAAAAATACTCTAGACCTGGGTTGTGGTGGTGGATTTATTGCCTATGTGCTGAGTCTTATTGCGCGCTCTTCTACTGGTGTTGATATTAGTGAAAACGCTATTGCATATGCCAGCAACCAGTTTAAACGACCAAAATTTATATGCATGAATTTTACTGAATTGCTGGAAACTGATAATAAATACGATTTTGTCTATTCATCAGAGATTATTGAGCATGTTAGCGATGTAACCTTATACATGCGCGTATTACAACACCTTGTTAAAAAGAACGGGCATGTTTATATCACCACCCCTGATCTGGGTCATCCTAAAGTACCTGACAATATACGTGATTGGGATGTTTTCACGCCCCCTATTCATGTGCAATTTTTTAGCAAAAAAACTGTTACGACATTATTTAAAGCGTATGGGTTTGAAATATTGAAATTTTACAAGAACAAAAAACCCGGATTGATCTTTCTATCCAGAAAGATAGACAACATATAAAAAAATTAAGCTACTACTTAATCCCAGGTAAACAACACCCACTGCGGAACAATAACGTCATTGTAAATATTACCCAAACGCGTCTCCATACTGCCATTACCATCTTTGTCCATTAGATAATAAGGAGGGCCAATTACAGGGGTAATTTTCACCATATATAACTGACCATTAATACGATATTCTTCAATGGTTGCATCTTCCCTCTGGATAATGGTGACTTCCGGTTCAATCGCCTCACCACTTTCAACAGGATCCGGCAACTCTGGTGGGGGTGGTAATACTTCCAGTGTCGTTTGATTAGCGGCACCTGCATTCGCTTGTATGGGTAAGCAAAAGAGCAAATAGCTTAAAATAATTAAATATTTCCTCATATCCTTGTGATCTCTTCGTGCGCTTTATTCTAAAGCTCTAATTGCCTTTTTACTGTATTTGTCTCTGGTTCCAAATCTTCAATCTTATAGTAGCTGAAAATTGCATCTAATGCTTGTTGTGCTTCATCAACTATCTGGATAAGATCCAGGTCACTTGCACTAATAGCGCCCTCTACAACCAAGGTCTCTTTAAACCAATCGATTAATCCCTTCCAATATTCACTATTAACAAGAATTATGGGAATTCTTCGACACATCCCGGTTTGAGTCAATGTGAGTATTTCAGCCAGTTCGTCCAGTGTGCCAAATCCCCCGGGCAATACTACGTAGGCAGATGCATATTTGACAAACATGACCTTACGCGAGAAAAAATGCCGGAAGTAAAGTGCAACATCCTGATATTTATTTGACGATTGTTCATCCGGCAATAAAATGTTAAGACCGATACTTTGTGATCGACCAGCAAATGCACCTTTGTTAAAGGCCTCCATTAACCCCGACCCACCACCGCTTACCACTGAAAATCCCGCATCTGATAACAAGCGGGCCACTTCTTCACCCAAAACATAGTATGGATGATCTGACTGATATCGTGCCGAACCAAACATACTGACCGAAGGCTTAATGCCTGCTAATTTTTCAAACCCTTCAACAAATTCAGCCATGATCTGAAACACTTTCCAGGATTCACGGGTCAGATCAGAATCATTAATTATTGGATGGGCAGTTTTAGTCGAATCATTCATAATGTCTGTTTTACCACAGCTTACGTTTACGAAATAGTATGAGCAATAAAAAATTAGTATTGGTTGATGGATCTTATTACATGTACCGAGCCTATCATGCCATGAAGCGACGAAATTCAAATGGTGAACACACTGGGCTTACAAACTCAAGTGGTGAACCCACCGGTGCCATCTTTGGCGTTGTCAATATGTTACGCAAGATACTCAAGGATTATGAACCAGATTACTTCGCCGTGGTGTTTGATGCAAAAGGTAAAACCTTTCGCAACGATCTTTATCCTGAATATAAAGCCCATCGCCCCCCCATGCCTGATGATTTAGTTGTTCAAATAAAGCCCATACATAATATTATTACTGCGCTGGGTTTGCCGTTACTAGTTATTGATGGTGTCGAAGCCGATGACGTAATCGGCACACTGGCAAAAAATGCCGAAGCAAAAAATATTGACACAATTATTTCCACTGGGGACAAAGATCTCGCCCAATTGGTCAGCTCGCATATCAAATTGATTAATACCATGGATAATGTTGAACTTGATGTTGAGGGTGTAAAGAATAAATTTGGTGTCCTACCAGAACGCATCATTGACTATTTAGCCCTGATGGGTGATAGCGTTGATAACGTTCCAGGGGTTCCAAAAGTAGGCCCCAAGACGGCTGTTAAGTGGTTATCAGAATATGGCTCGCTGGCAGAAATTATGTCAAGGTCTGATGAATTCAAAGGTAAGGTTGGCGAATACCTGCGTGCAAGTCTTGAGCAACTACTCTTGTCGCAAGAACTCGTTACTTTAAAATGTGATGTCGATCTAGACATTACACCCGAACAATTGGTGCCATCGACACCAAATAATTCATCCTTGAAGGAACAATATTCTCGCTGGGAATTCAGAACATGGTTAGCTAATATTAATGAAGCTCAACCAGAAGGATCGATACCTGACGATACAGCTGGAGGTAATTGTGTTTATGAAACCATTTTGACACAAAGCGCATTAGATAATTGGCTGGCTGAACTTAAGAAAGCGCCCTTGTTCTCTTTCGATACAGAAACAACCAGCTTGAATTACATGGACGCTGAAATTGTTGGCTTATCATTTGCTACAACTACTGATAAAGCAGCCTATTTGCCTTTTGCTCATGATTATGTGGGAGCACCACAACAATTGTCACGCGAACATGTGCTCAAACAGTTCAAACCACTATTGGAAGATAAAAAATTAAATAAGTTAGGTCACAATTTAAAATATGACAAAAATGTGTTGGCTAATCACGGCATCATATTGAATGGTATTCAGCACGATACCATGCTGCAATCGTATATTATTGATAGTACGGCGACGCGACATGATATGGATTCATTAGCGTTTAAGTATCTAGATAAAAAAACGATCCATTATGAAGATGTGGCCGGCAAAGGTGCGAAGCAGATCCCTTTTAACCAGGTACCTATTGAACAAGCAGCGCCCTATGCAGCTGAAGATGCTGATATTACATTACGATTGCATCATTTCTTCCAGAAAAAATTAAAAAATAATAAAGATCAATTATCTCTTTATAATGAAATTGAAATTCCTCTGCTTTCCGTATTATCTAATATGGAACGCAATGGTGTTGCGATAGACGCGAAAATGCTGGGTCAACAGAGTAAAGAGCTTTCTCAACGCATGGAAAAAAATGAACAGGAAACCTATGCTCTGGCTGGACAAGAATTCAATATAGGATCACCCAAACAAATCCAGGCCATTCTTTATGAAAAAATGGATCTGCCTGTACTTGCTAAAACACCGAAAGGCCAGCCCTCTACTGCGGAGTCTGTTTTACAAGATCTTGCACATGATTACGAATTACCTAGGCTTATTCTTGAATATAGAAGCTTAAGCAAACTTAAATCTACTTATACGGATAAACTCCCTGAACAGATAAATGCACGTACCGGGCGTGTACATACTTCATACCACCAGGCGGTAGCTGCAACGGGCCGACTTTCTTCTTCCAATCCCAATCTGCAGAATATTCCTATTCGCACCAAGGATGGTCGGCGTATACGTCAGGCCTTTATTGCCCCTCCAGGTTTCAAATTGCTTGCAGCAGATTACTCACAGATTGAATTACGTATCATGGCACACTTGTCTGGGGATCAAACATTATTAGACGCATTTGCAAAAGGAGATGATATTCACGCGATTACAGCCGCTGAAATATTTTCAATAGATCTATCATCAATCAACCAGGATCAACGACGTGCTGCGAAAGCAATAAATTTTGGCTTAATATACGGCATGTCCCCTTTTGGGCTATCTAAACAACTAGACATCGAAATTAGTGAAGCAAAAGCTTATGTTGATCGTTATTTTGAACGCTATCCTGGGGTTAGGTGTTTCATGGATAAAACCAGAGAAATTGCCAGGCAAAAGGGTTACGTAGAAACTGTTTTTAAAAGACGCCTCTATCTGCCGGACATTAACTCCCGAAACGCTCCACGAAGGCAATATGCAGAACGGACGGCTATCAACGCCCCTATGCAGGGAACTGCTGCCGATATAATTAAACGCGCGATGATAGCCATTGATAACTGGTTAACCAAGGGCCAAACACTTACTCGATTAATTATGCAAGTACATGATGAACTGATATTTGAAATTGCTGAAGCAGAAATAGAAAATACATCAGACGAAATTCGTGCCCTTATGGTGAATGCCGCCGACCTTGCAGTATCCCTGGAGGTAGATATAGGCACAGGTTATAATTGGGATGAAGCACATTGAAACACAGAGAAAGAACTTATATATTCTGTACATTGTAAAATTAATTATATTTGTATCATTTAATAAACAATGTGCTAACATTTTAAATACCGAGTTAAATTCTGTATCTGAATTAATTTTTACATTTCACCATATCAGCATTAACTTTTATCTTTAAGAAACCAATGCTTCTAATCCCAGCGATTGATATAAAAAACGGAAAGTGTGTGCGCCTTAAACAAGGGCGCATGGATGAAGAAACAATATATGGCGAGGATCCCTTAGAAATGGCCACCCGTTGGGTGAACGCTGGTGCACGGCGATTGCATCTCGTTGATTTAGACGGTGCTTTAGCAGGTAAGCCTGAAAATGCTGATATTATCTACGATATAGCCAATACTCACCCTGATATCCCCATCCAGGTTGGTGGCGGTATTCGCGATGAAGATACGATACAAACCTATCTTGATGTGGGTGTTAGTTACGTCATTGTTGGGACCAAAGCAGTAACCGCTCCACATTTTGTATCCGATGTGTGCCTTGAATTTCCTGGTCACATTATTGTTGGTCTAGATGCAAGGAATGGAAAACTTGCCACTGATGGTTGGTCAAAACTTTCTCATCACGATGCAACTGATATGGCAAAAAGATTTGAGGATGATGGCGTGGCAGCAATAATCTTCACAGATATAGACCGTGATGGAATGATGAATAGCGTTAATCTCGAGTCAACACTTGCTATTTGCAATGAAGTTACCGTCCCTGTCATTGCATCGGGTGGTATAACTAACCTGGATGATATAAGAGTGCTGTGTGAAACGGCGAAAGAAGGGATTATGGGCGCAATAACTGGAAGAGCTATCTATGAAGGCACTCTGGATTTTGCAGAAGCACAAAAACTGGCTGACAGCACCTGTACATATGTTGAGTCAGAATAATGACTTTAGCAAAACGCATTATACCCTGCCTGGATGTTGATGCCGGAAGAGTTGTGAAAGGAGTTCGCTTTGTAGATATTCGCGACGCTGGCGATCCTGTAGAAGTTGCAAGGCGCTATGATCAACAAGGCGCAGATGAAATAACCTTTCTTGATATTACCGCCAGTAGCGATGGCCGCGATACCATGGTAAACGTAGTAGAGGCCGTTGCCAGTGAGGTTTTTATTCCTCTCACTGTCGGAGGCGGAATTAGGAGCCTTGATGATATTCGTCGTATGTTAAATGCTGGCGCTGATAAAGTGAGTATCAATACAGCAGCGGTTAACAACCCAGATTTTGTTGGTGCTGCTGCTGATAAGTTTGGATCACAATGCATTGTCGTGGCAATTGATGCGAAGCGCGTCAATAATAAAAATGGGAAATTGTGTTGGGAGGTCTTTACTCACGGCGGGCGTAATTCTACTGGAATAGACGCTATTGACTGGGCCAAACAAATGACACAACAGGGTGCGGGTGAAATTCTTCTCACCAGTATGGATCGCGATGGCACACGTGATGGCTTCGATCTTGAATTAACAAGTGCTGTAAGCGCCGCTGTTACTATACCTGTCATCGCCTCTGGCGGAGTAGGTTCATTAGAACACCTGGCAGAGGGCGTGATTAAAGGAAAGGCTGATGCTGTTTTAGCCGCCAGTATTTTCCATTTTGGAGAGTATACTGTGCAAGAGGCCAAACACCTGATGAAACAACACAATATAGAAGTTAGACTATGACTTATGACAACACCTGCTGATATTCCCTGGTTGGACGATGTCCGCTGGGATGATGAAGGCCTGATTCCTGCAGTAGCACAAGATATTGAAAGCGGAAAAGTGCTTACACTGGCCTGGATGAACCGTGATGCTTTGTACAAAACCAGCCAAGAAAGAAAAGCAACTTATTGGTCGCGCTCAAGACAAAAGTTATGGCAGAAAGGTGAAACGTCCGGCCATATACAGGAAATACGTGAAATATATCTAGACTGTGATATGGACGCCATTGTTGTAAAAGTTGTTCAAGTTGGAAGCATTGCCTGTCATACCGGAAGAGAAAGTTGTTTTTTTAACCGTTTAGAAAATGATCAGTGGATTGAAGCAGAACCAATCATTAAAGACCCGACTGAGATCTATTGAGATTTTATATCTTTCATACTAATTTCAACTTCTTTTGATAGTAAGCTTTTGGCATGGCTGAAGATACTCTCAAACAACTATTCGAGATTTTGGAGGCGCGTAAAAACGCCGATCCAGATACATCTTATGTTGCCAGCCTGTATATACAAGGGCTAGATGCTATTCTGAAAAAAATTGGAGAAGAGGCAACAGAAGTTATTATTGCCGCAAATACGCAACAGAAAGACGCTATAATTCATGAAACGGCTGATTTATGGTTTCATACTTT
>CAZCXC010000220.1:0-5586 GCA_964502505.1 uncultured Enterobacteriaceae bacterium | reverse complement strand
CCTTCTCCCGCCGTTGGTGGCATGCCATATTCTAGCGTTGTTATATAGTCAGCATCATAATGCATAGCCTCATCATCACCCGCATCCTTATCTTTCATCTGCATCTGAAAACGCTCGGCCTGGTCATCTGGATCATTCAGCTCTGAAAAACCATTGGCAATTTCACGACCTCCTACGAAGAATTCAAATCTATCAGTAACTGTAGGATCATTATCATTTCGCCTTGCTAATGGAGAAACTTCTGTAGGATAAGCAGTAATAAATGTAGGGGACATAAGTTTTGTTTCCACTGTTTTCTCAAAAATCTCAATCAACACTTTACCCTGACCATAGCTATCCTCAATATGAATACCAAGCTTTTTTGCTACCCCTTGTAATGATTCCAATGAATCAATATCTGCCGTTTGCAGATCATTATTAAAATGTAAAACAGACTCTTTCAATGTCATTCGGACAAACGGTTGATCCAAATCATACTCTTCACCCTGGTAAGTAACTTTGGTACTTCCCGTAATTTTCTGTACCAATGTACGTAACATCTCCTCTGTTAGATTCATCAAATCCTGATAATCCGCATAGGCCTGATAGAACTCAAGCATAGTAAATTCCGGATTATGCAGCGTTGACAAGCCTTCATTACGAAAACTCCGGTTAATCTCAAACACTTTTTCGATACCACCAACAATCAATCGCTTTAAATAAAGTTCTGGGGCAATGCGCAGATAAAGCGGCATATCAAGTGTATTATGATGTGTTTTAAATGGACGGGCAGTTGCACCCCCTGGGATCACATGCATCATTGGTGTTTCGACTTCAATAAAACCTTTGTTAGTTAAATACTGACGAATGTAATCAATAATTACAGAACGTATTTTAAAAGTGCGTCGTGTGTCCTCGTTGGTAATCAGATCCAGATAACGTTGACGATAACGAATTTCCTTATCTGTCAATCCATGAAATTTTTCCGGTAAGGGTCGTAATGACTTGGTCAACAGATGGACGTTATCAAGCAATACTGAGAGTTCACCCGTCTTGGTTTTAAACAATGTCCCTACCGCACCAAGAATGTCACCCAAGTCCCATTGCTTGAATTCTGCATAACGTCCCTCAGGCAAATTATCACTTTTCAAGTAGAGCTGGATTTTTCCAGACATATCCTGCAAATGTGCAAATGATGCTTTTCCCATCACTCTACGGCTCATCATTCGTCCTGCAACCTTCACTCGAATCCCCTCAGATTCTAATGTGTCTCTATCTTTTTCATCATGATGTTCAATCAGATCACTCGCTAGTGCATCACGTCTAAAATCATTTGGGAAAGCATTGCCCTGCTCTCGCAGGGCATCAAGTTGCGCACGGCGTTGTGCAATAATATCGTTCTCGTTTTCTGACATTTTTATTTTTATTTTGAATAATTAGGTATTTGCATAATATCAGTGGATAAGAGTTTATGTGTAACTAAAATTAGAGACCGCTCTTCAGGCTGGCTTCAATAAACTTATCCAAATCACCATCCAATACGGCTTGCGTATTACTCAATTCAATTCCAGTACGTAGATCTTTGATGCGTGATTGATCTAACACATAAGATCGAATCTGACTGCCCCAGCCAATATCAGATTTTGAATCTTCCAGCGCCTGTTTCTCTGAGTTCCTTTTTTGCATTTCCATTTCATAAAGTTTGGCACGTAATAATTTCATAGCTTGATCCTTGTTCTTGTGCTGCGAACGGTCACTCTGACATTGCACCACTGCACCAGTTGGTAAATGTGTCAAACGTACCGCGGAATCAGTTTTCTTCACATGCTGTCCGCCCGCACCGCTGGCGCGATAGGTATCTACACGTAAATCAGCGGGATTTATTTCTATTTCAATATTGTCATCTATTTCAGGTGATACAAAAACAGACGCAAACGAAGTGTGTCTACGATTACCTGAGTCAAACGGTGATTTTCGTACAAGTCTATGTACACCTGTCTCTGTTCGCAACCAGCCAAAAGCGTAATCCCCTTCATATTTGATCGTTGCGCTTTTAATACCAGCTACTTCTCCAGGTGAAACCTCGATTAATTCAGTTTTAAAATTGTGCTGTTCACCCCAACGTAAATACATACGCATTAACATTTCAGCCCAATCTTGTGCTTCAGTACCACCTGAACCGGACTGTATATCCAGGAAAGAATTATTGGCATCCATTTCACCGGAAAACATGCGCCGAAACTCTAATTCGGCAAGATGTTTTTCGAATTCATCTATATCACTAGCAACTGAATTTACTGTTTCTGGATCTTCTTCTTCCTGTGCTAACTTGAGTAATTCTTGCGCATCATTCAGGCCATCTTCCAATTGTTCGATGGTTTGTACCACTTTTTCTAATGAAGCACGTTCTTTACCCAATGCTTGTGCACGCGCCGGATCATCCCAGACATTAGGTTCTTCCAGCTCACGTTGGACTTCTGTGAGGCGTTCAGCCTTGGATTCATATTCAAAGATACCCCCTGAGGGCATGACTACGCCCTTGCATATTTTTGATACGTGTCAAGATAGGATTAATTTCAAGCATAATTGTTATCTATTGAGTAAAGAATTAAGCGAAGCATTGTAAAGTGCGTTTATACATAGGTTAAGCATTATTTCTACAATGGCACAACAAAATCCAAAACCAGTTGTAATCTGCGCCTGCCTGCGTATTCATTAATACCCAGTTTGTAAACTGTTTGCACACGTTCAGTCGATTTTGGCCATTCTTTGTCTGTTGTATTAAAGGCGATAGCCTCAATGCTTTTATCATGGCCATTAAACCGCAGATCCATCTTGAGATGGTTCTTCCCGACAATTTTGCTATTATAAATTTCAAATTCACCATCAAATTTTGGCTCTGGGAAACCCTGCCCCCACGGACCTGCATTAATGATAGTTTCTGCCAGATTGAAGTTCAGTTCATCAATAGAGAGCTGACCATCTGTAAACAAAGACTCACCCAGTTCATCAATTGAAATTAATTCGCTAATCACCTGGTTAAATAGTTTTTCAAATTGAATCAAATCAGTTTCTTTTATTGTCAAACCTGCAGCCATAGAATGCCCACCAAATTTATCGATTATTCCTGGATGTTGGCTTGCGATAGTATCCAGAACATCTCGAATATGCACCCCTTGAATCGATCGTGCTGATCCTTTGATATAGCCATCACTATCTTTAGCAAAGGCAATCACGGGACGATTAACCTTGTCTTTTATTTTTGACGCAAGAAAACCAACTACTCCTTGATGCCAATCTTCATTAAACAAACAAAATCCTGAAGGGATCCGTTCAAGATTATCCAGATCCATTGCTTCAATATCGGTTAATGCCTGCCCCTGCATATCGGCTTGTATTTCACGTCGTTCTTTATTCAGCTCATCCAGTTTCATAGCCATTTGTTGTGCTGGCTGCTCTTCATCACTTAATAAACACTCACTACCTAGTGACATATCGGTCAACCGTCCTGCTGCATTTAAACGTGGTCCAACCACAAAACCCAAATCCTGACTCGTAATATTGTGTAAAGAGCGGTTAGCTACCTGAAAAAGTGCTTTGATACCTTCGCAACATTTTCCTGCACGAATACGAGAAAGACCCTGTGCCACTAAGATCCGGTTATTGTGATCAAGGGGAACAACATCGGCTACGGTACCCAAGGCCACCAGGTCCAATAATTCAGCGAGATTTGGTTCTTTGAAATTTTTATTTTTGAACCACTGTTGCTCACGTAAATACACTCGTAAGGCCATTAAAATGTAAAACATTACCCCAACACCCGCAAGATTTTTGCTTGGAAAATCATCCCCCCCCTGATTGGGGTTAACAATCACAGTGGCATCAGGTAATTGTTCACCCGGCAAATGATGATCAGTGATTAAAACGTCAATGTTTTTTGAACGTGCCAGATTGACACCATCAATACTGGAAATTCCATTATCCACCGTGATTAAAATATCTGGTTGCTGCTCAGCTGCTACTTCAACGATCTCAGGACTCAGACCATAACCGAATTCAAACCGGTTCGGTACGACATAATTCACATACCTTGCCCCCATTACTTCAAGCCCGCGTTTTGCCAATACACAACTGGTCGCACCATCGGCATCAAAATCAGCAACAATTAATATTTTCTTATCTTCAGCCAGGGTCTGGGCAAGCAGTTCAACAGCCTGTGTAATTCCTTTTAATTGACTATAGGGCAGTAACTCACTTAGTGAATAATTGAGTTCATTTTTAGAACGAATGTTTCGTGCTGCGTAGATCCGACGCAATACAGGATGAATATCATCAGGAAGTTCAATCTTCTCATTACATGTGCGATGGGAAATAATATTATGCATTAATATTCAGTGATTAATATTGGCAAATGGACTTTGGTCTTTTCCATATTTTGTATAATGAATATTTAGTAACAGTAATTTCTCTTTTCTTGGTAATGATAGTTAATTTTTCTAACTCACCTGATTTTAAATAATTAAGTAAATCTGCAAACCAAAACTCTTCTAAATAGTTTATAAAATCCAACCAACCCTCAATATCGTGATATTGTGCGTGGCGTAAGCCGAAGGCTATTACAGCAAGGACATTGTCAGATGTGTTTATTTTTTCTATTAATAAGTTCGCACGTTCAGGTAATTCATGGCAACTTGTCTGTGTATGTTTTGCAAAACCTATTGTAATAACATCATCTGTAAAGATCTTAGTCCAGCTATGCTGCATTTGTTGCGGGAGTTCACCCACCCCCCAAAACCAGACACTATTAATTGGTAATTCACCTCTTTGCTGCCTAACTTCATTTAATTGGCTAGCGTGTAATGCCATTTGTATTTCATTAATTAACATTGCCCACTTTTGTTTGTTTTCTCCAGTCGGCATAAACTGATGGATATCACGTCCCACAACTTCATGAACAGGTGTTGTCTTGATATTAGGCAATTCTTCTAACTTTATATACCAACGACTCGTCGTCGGTGCTTCAAGCATAAATCCACTGTCAGCAAGGATTTCTTTAATTTCTGCAGCTAATACTAACGCATCATGTTGATCCAGTGTGAAACTGGTTTCGTCCATGAGCACTACACCTTGATGATCTGCAGCTAAATGCACAGGATCAGCACGCATCCAGAATCCCTGTTGGGAATGATCATCATCAACAAGATGACTAATGGCTGCTATAGGTGCATCCTCTACTTCTGAAATTTTCAAATTAAACAATTGACACAGTGTGTTACTAAAACTCGCAGCAGATCTTTTATCTATATGTCCACGAGCAAACAGAAATTCAATTGATGGAATTGCAGGAATGTCTTCAGGGTTTAAATCGCGGACCAGACCTAATAAACCAGGAATAAATAGGGTTAAGCTACGCATACGAATGAACTGCGAAACTTGTTAGTAATTTAAATAAGGTTATCAAGAATAGTTTTCTTAACCTGCTCTAAATCTGCATCGATCTTAACAACGGGTGCTGTACTTTGGGCAATTGCCGTATCAGGATCTTTCAACCCATGTCCTGTTAAGGTACAAACTACACAACTAGTTTCCGGTATCTTGCCTGACTGA